>NZ_CATKQK010000013.1:0-114153 GCF_949767185.1 Pseudomonas sp. IT-P100 | reverse complement strand
CGCCCATGAAAAAGGCCCGCTCAGTCTGACTGGCGGGCCTTATTTTCTGGCTCGGATACACATCGCGCACAAACAAAAACGCCGCTCAATGAGCGGCGTTTTTGTGAATTTGGAGCGGGAAACGAGACTCGAACTCGCGACCCCGACCTTGGCAAGGTCGTGCTCTACCAACTGAGCTATTCCCGCAAATGGCGTCCCCTAGGGGACTCGAACCCCTGTTACCGCCGTGAAAGGGCGGTGTCCTAGGCCACTAGACGAAGGGGACACGCTGCCCGGAACACATGGTGTGTGTTTCGGTGCCCAGAGCCGTATCCGAAGACTTGGTTCTGGTTTCACTCAGCCCTGCCCGAAAGCAACGCTGTTTAAAATTGGAGCGGGAAACGAGACTCGAACTCGCGACCCCGACCTTGGCAAGGTCGTGCTCTACCAACTGAGCTATTCCCGCATATTGGCGTCCCCTAGGGGACTCGAACCCCTGTTACCGCCGTGAAAGGGCGGTGTCCTAGGCCACTAGACGAAGGGGACACACGTACAACATTCACTCCCTACCGCGTTTCGCTGTGTGCTTTACGCTGTAAGTGGCGCGCATTCTATGGATGGATTGAAGGGTCGTCAACCCCCAGATATAAATTTATTTAAATCAATGACTTCGCCCTGCTTTGAGCGGTGAATACGGCTTTTTGCTCGCCCGGGGTTTGACGCCTATATTCTGACACCCGCCAAGACGTTATAGTCCACCCACGTAGCAGATGATGGCAATGTGCACCTCACACGCTATTACTTATATAAGCAGCGTTGCGGTCGATACAGACTGAAGGATGTTCGATCCAACCCGTCGAGCGGCCCTATGCGCCCCCAAGCCAAGCCACTACACTCGCACGCGAATCCCATAAAGAGGTCTTACCGGTGACACCACTCATGATCACCCTGCTAGTCGTAGCCGGGATCGCACTATTGATCGCCATTGGGTACATGAACCATGTGGTGGAAAACAATAAACTGGAAAGGGCCCGCACCAAGGTTGAACTCAACGACCGCCTGCGTCGCTGCGGCGAAATCACCGAGACCTTTCCCGGCCAGCTGATGACACCGGCTCTCAAGCTGCTGCTGACTCGTCTTGAGCTGAACGTCTGCCAACGCCTGTTGAACCTCGAAAAGTCCAGTGCCAACCTCAAGGTGCGAATCAGTGAACTGACCACCTTGGTCGCCCAAGGCGAATCGATCCCGGTCAACAACCCGCCGGCACCGATCCAGACCGAAGCCAAAGCGAAGGACGTACGCTTCCTGCTCGAAGCGCTGCACGGCCAGATCACCCGCGCCGCACAGGATGGCTTCCTGCCAACCAACGAAGCCAAACGCTGGATCCGCGAAGTTCGCCACATCCTGGTGCTGCTGCACATCGAATTCTTCAACAACCTCGGCCAGCATTCCCTGCAGCAGAACCAGCCTGGCCAGGCTCGCCTGGCCTTCGAACGCGGCGTGCAGTACCTGCGTAAACAGCAGGAACCGCAGATCTACGCCGAACAGCTCGAATACCTGGAAAAACTCCTGGCCCGTGCCAACGCACAAGTCATGGACAACATTGCACCGGTTGAAGGCGAAGTGAACCAACTGACCGAAGGCCTCAAAGACGTCGAGGCGGATGCGGACTGGAAGAAGAAAGTGATTTACGACTGATCGGAACTGTTTTGAAGAAACCACCTGAAGAGGTGGTTTTTTTTGCGTTGAGTTTGATGGGTAATTACATTCGATAAAAAATGATCGGCTGTCAGGCCGCCATCGCTGGCAAACTCAGCTCCTACAAGAGCAGATCGGCGCACCCCCACCAAACCACGAGGCCGAGCGTTAGCTCGCCTTGCGCTTTTGATCTGACCGCCCCTTCGGGAGGCTGAGCGGAGGTTCTGCGCAGTGGGCAACCCGGCATGGATGCCGGGTTAGCCGCGCACGGCCATGGATGGCCGATCGCGGCGGGCCCACGGAGCAGGACCGGAGCGAAGGAACGCCGAGCCTAAGCGAGGGGCCGGACGCCGGGGCGAAGCGTTTTGCTTACTTTTGGGCGTCTGCAAAAGTGAGTCGCCGTAAGGGCGAAACCGCCAGCCGCCGTTACCGCAGCAATGGATATGCACACCACCACCAAGAACCTGGTCGGCTACCAGGCCGCCAAGTCCTCAAGCCTCAGAGCCTGAAATGCCCGACCATCCCCTTCAACTCAACCCCCAACTGCGCCAACTCGATACTCGACGCCGCATTCCCCTGCATCGCCAAGGAAGACTGATCCGCACTGGCTCGAATACTGGTCACACTGCGGTTGATCTCCTCAGCCACCGAACTCTGCTCCTCCGCAGCCGCCGCGATCTGCTGGTTCATCTGCTGAATCAACGACACCGCCGCCGCAATACTGCCCAAGGCACTTTCGGTCTGTAGCGCATCACTGACCGCCAGCTTCACCAACTCGCCACTGCTCTGAATCTGATGCACCGACGACTGCGCTGCCGAGCGCAAGGCACTGACCAGTCGCTCGATTTCCTCGGTCGATTGCTGAGTCCGCTTCGCCAGGGCCCGCACCTCATCGGCAACCACCGCAAACCCCCTGCCCTGCTCGCCGGCGCGCGCCGCCTCGATGGCCGCGTTAAGCGCCAACAGGTTGGTCTGTTCGGCCACGCTTTTGATGACACTGAGCACCGTGCCGATATTCTGGATTTCCGCACTCAGACTTTCGATGCTCGAACTGGCCGACGACGCCGAGTCCGCCAGTTGCTCGATCCGCGCCATGCTCTGACGCACCACCGCCTGGCCACTTTCGACCTTGCCGTCCGCCGTTTGCGCAGCCTGGGCAGCCTCCTCCGCGTTACGCGCAACGTCGTGCACGGTAGCGGTCATTTGATTCATCGCCGTAGCGACCTGCTCGGTTTCTTCCTTCTGGCTGCTCACTTCAAGATTGGTCTGCTCAGTCACCGCCGACAGCGACTGAGCCGAACTGGCCAACTGCTCGATGCCCGCCTGCAGACCGCTGACAATACTGCTGAGCCCCGCGCCCATCTGCTGCATGGCCTGCATCAATTGGCCGATCTCATCACGACGGGTCACTTCAACCGTCGCACTCAAATCGCCCGCGGCAATCTGCTGAGCGACGCGAATCACACTGCGCAGCGGTCCGACGATCAATCGGGTAATCACCCAAGCCGCGATCAGCCCGACCAGCAAGGCCAGGGCCGACGAACCGATAATCAGCAATGAGTTCTTTTTCAGCTCGGCCTGCATCGACTGGTCTTCGGCGACGTAGGCCTGGTCCACCCGCTCCACGACCTGCGCGGCGCGTTGATGCAACTGCTCGTAGACGGTTTTTTCCTGAGCCAGCAGGCCGGTGTATTCCGCCAGTTTTTCGCTGAAACCGCCGATATGCCCAACCACTTCATTGAGGACAGTCAGGTAGCCTTCATCCTTGACCGTGGTTTTCAATTGCTCAGCCTGAGTCAACGCCTGGTCGGCCTGCTCGATCTTGCCTTGCCCGGCGCTGTCGTCGCCCTTGCGGCTCTGGTCCAGGCGCACACGCGCTTCGTTCATGGCTTGCAGCATCAGCCGCGATACCTGGCTGACCTGATTGGCTTGCTCGATGAACTGGGAACCGTCCTTGCCTTCGGACTCCTTCAGGGCATAGGCGCCATCATCGGCGAGCCCGGCCTGCAACACGTCAAGATTATTGGCCACGCTGGAGACCGACCAACTGGCCATTTCCAGTGCAAGGTCCTTGGCCTGGCTCAGCGAGACGAATTCGTCAAACGCTTTGCGGTAAGCCCCCAATGACTGTTCGACGTCGCTCATCACGGGTACGTTGGCCGGCGATTGCGCCTTCAGCTGATTCGCCAGGACGACCAGGCCATCGACACCCTCGTGCAAGGCCGTGACAATTTTCGGGTTGCCGTGCAAGGCGTACTCCTGCTCGAGCAGGCGCACCTTGAGTAAGCCACTGTTGAGCGACGACATCTGTTTGAGCCCGTCGAAGCGATGGCTAATGGTTTGCAGGGACCATACGCCGATGGCCGCCACCAGGGCTGTCAACAACAGCACCAGCACAAACCCGACACCCAGTTTTTTTGCCATACCGAGGTTGGCAAAACGTCCTTGCACGGCCGAAATCATTGCACTTAGTCCCCTGACATAGTCTGTTGACGCAGATTCGCAACCGGCCTGTGTCAACACAAGTCTCTGGCGTCGGAATAATGGCAAAAAGCTACGCCTACGTCGTTTTCAGAACGCTTGAGGTCGATCCGGAGCGGTGGCCTGAAAAAACGCCCGGGCTCGCGGATCACAGGCGCAAGCCACATTGATACGCTGCCAGTCACTGGCCTCACTGGCGGGGCTGAATGCCGTCGTGGAAGACAGCAGGACGCCGAAGCGCCGTGCCTGTGTCCGCACGTGAGCGTAGTCGGACTTGCGCGATCGCGCCCAGATGAACAAACCGCCGACGGGTTTGCCGAAAACCTCCCACTCGGCATCTTCCAGCACCTGCAATGCGGCTTCTCGGTCATGTCTCAGACGCTGCCGCAGCCGCAGCACCAACTTGCGGTAAGCACCGCTGGCCAGCAGGCGGGCCAGTACCGACTCACAAAATCCGGAAGCACCCAGACTGCTGATCCGCTTGACCTCGGCCAGTCGCGAAATAACCTCGGCACCGGCCACTACAAAGCCGACCCGCAATGAACTGCTGAGGGTTTTGGAGAAGCTGCCGACGTAGATGACGTTGTCATCAGTATCCAGCGCGGCGAGACGAGTACCGGGGCCACTGTGCAGATCCGCGTAGACGTCGTCCTCAATCACCAGCACGCCGTGGTTTTTGGCCAGATGCAGAATCCGCTGCGCCACCACCGGCGTCAGGTTGCTGCCAGTAGGGTTGTGATAGAAGCTGTTGATGAACAACGCACGGGGCTTTTTCTCAAGCAGCAGTGACTCAAGCACCTCGATGTCCGGCCCGCGCGGGGTGCGCGGGACTTCGATCATCGAGACGCCATGCAGCCTGAGCAGCTCGAACAGCAAGGAATAACCGGGACTTTCGACCACGACGCAATCACCCGGTTTGAGCAAGGTACGCACGATCAGGTCGAGCCCCTGACTGGCCCCTGCTGTCGTCATGATCCGGTTTTCTTCTGCGTCGATATCCAGCGGGCTCAAGCGCTTGATGATTTGTTGACGCAACGCAAGCAGCCCCAGCGGCGAGCTGTAATTGAACAGACCAGCCATGTCGGTACGGCTGACCTCCCGGATTGCATAAGTCAGATCATCCGTTTCGCGCCAGCTTTCGGGGAGCCCTCCACCCCCCAGATTCAGCCCGCCCGCAGCGTTGAATGGCTGCAACTCCGCGCCCTCGAACCAGGGTGAATCCGCAGCGGCCAACGTGGGGGCAGCGACAATGAATCCGGCGCCATGACGCGACGCCAGCACCCCTTGAGCCACCAGCCTCTCGCACGCTTCAACGACGCTGGACAGGCTGAGTAAATTGGTCCGCGCGATTTGCCGTGCAGACGGCAAACGCGTCCCCGGTTCTATGTCGCTCTGACGCAGCCAGCACGCTAACGCGTCGACGACTTGCTGTACGACCGGCACCAAGGCCTGTCGATCGATTCTCAATTCCATGAGCAAGCAAACTCCTGTTCGTTTGACGGAATCAGTTAATCACAGGCGCGCTCGATGGGCTGTGCGACAACGCCGTCAAAACTCGTGGTTCTAACCATTTGAAACACATTGCCTGGCACTTTCACGGAGCAAAAAACGGGGGTTGGGTTGGGTTGGGTTGGGGTTGGGGTTGGGGGTACATATCCATTGCTGCGGTAACGGCGGCTATTGGTTCCGCCCTTACGGCGGGTTACTTGGAAAAGCGCCAAGTAACCAAGCGCTCTCGCCCCTGACGTACGGTGCCTCGCTTAGGCTCGGCATGCCCTCGCTCCGGTCCTGCTCCGTGGGCCCGCCGCCATCGGCCATCCATGGCCGGGGGCGGCTAACCCGGCATCCATGCCGGGTTGCCCACTGCGCAGAACCTGCACTCGGCCTTCCGACGGGGCAGATCAAGATCAAAAACAGAGCGAGGCGGCCTGGTAGCCGACCTGAGGTCCACCAAGATCATCGGCGGTGAACACACATTTCATTTCTGCCAAAAATCACTGTGGGAGCTGGCTTGCCAGCGGAATAGGCCGGGCGGTAGCCACCCCGGCCATGGATGGCCGATGGCGGCAGGCCCACGGAGCAGGACCAGAGCGAGGCACCGAACGAAAGGCGCAAGAGCGCTGGGTTCCTGGGCGCGTTTCCAAGTGACCTGCCGTAAGGGCACAACCAATAGCCGCGGTTACTGCGGAAAAGGATATATCCACCAACAACCGCCGCGAATCAGAACGCGGTAACGCCCCCATCCACTGCCAGCGAATGACCGGTCGTAAACGCAGCACCATCGCTGCACAGATACAGCACTGCACTGGCGATCTCTTCAACCTTGCCAATACGACCCACCGGATGCATGGCGCTGGCGAACTCGCCCTTCTTCGGGTCGGCTTCATAGGCGCGGCGGAACATGTCGGTGTCGATGACCGCCGGGCACACCGCATTCACGCGGATTTTTTTCTTGGCGTATTCGATGGCCGCCGATTTGGTCAGGCCGATCACTGCGTGTTTCGATGCGGCGTAAATGCTCATCTTCGGCGCAGCGCCCAGGCCGGCGACCGAAGCGGTGTTGACGATTGCGCCACCGCCTTGTGCCAGCAACAGCGGCAGCTGGTACTTCATGCACAACCAGACGCCCTTGACGTTAACGCCCATGATGGCGTCGAACTCGTCGACCGTGCCTTCGGCCAGTTTGCCTTTTTCAATCTCGATGCCGGCATTGTTGAAGGCATAGTCGAGACGACCGTAGGACCTCACCACCTCGTCCATCAGATTTTTCACATCGCTTTCCACGGTGACGTTGCAACGCACGAAGGTCGCTTCGCCGCCTGCCGTGCGAATCAGCGCCACGGTGCCCTCGCCACCAGCCGTATCCATGTCGGCCACCACCACTTTCAACCCTTCGGCGGCGAACGCCTGGGCGGTCGCGCGACCGATACCATTGGCAGCGCCCGTTACGACGGCGACCTGGCCGGAAAACGTCATGCTCATTGTTTTGTCCTCAAAGAGAAGAATGCGGGGGTTCGCTTGCGCCCAGTCTAGCCACAGGCGCTACCGCCACGGCAGCACTATCAGAAGGCCGGTTGGGCGCCCATGAGTTGCAGTGATAGAACCGCCACAGTGACTATCACTGCACTGGATCGATGTGCATTCGCCGCATCAGCCAAACTTGCGGGGCGGTCCATGAAGGTCTATCAACAAGACTTCATTCATCTTGAGTGCCTGTCATGACTACCCAGACCAATCGCCAGTTCCTGCTTGCCAAACGTCCGGTGGGCGCGGCTACCCGCGAGACGTTCACCTATCAGGAAGTACCGGTCGGAGAGCCGGCCGCGGGTCAGATCCTGGTCAAAAACGAATATTTGTCCCTGGACCCGGCCATGCGTGGCTGGATGAACGAAGGCAAGTCCTACATTCCGCCGGTTGGTATCGGCGAGGTCATGCGCGCATTGGGCGTAGGCAAAGTCGTGGCGTCGAACAATCCAGGTTTTGCGGTCGGTGACTATGTCAATGGCGCCCTGGGGGTGCAGGATTATTTCCTTGGCGAGCCGCGCGGTTTCTACAAGGTCGATCCGAAACTGGCACCGCTCCCGGTTTATCTGTCCGCACTGGGCATGACCGGGATGACCGCCTACTTTGCCCTGCTCGATGTCGGTGCGCCAAAGGAAGGCGACACGGTGGTGCTGTCCGGTGCGGCCGGGGCGGTGGGCAGTATTGCCGGGCAGATTGCCAAGATCAAAGGTTGCCGTGTGATCGGCATCGCGGGCGGCGCGGACAAGTGCAAGTTCCTCATCGACGAACTGGGTTTTGACGGCGCCATCGATTACAAGAACGAAGATGTCGTCGCCGGCCTCAAGCGTGAATGCCCGAAAGGCGTCGACGTTTATTTCGATAACGTCGGCGGCGATATCCTCGATGCGGTGCTCAGTCGCCTGAACATGAAGGCACGGGTGGTGATTTGCGGCGCCATCAGCCAGTACAACAACAAGGAAGCGGTCAAAGGGCCCGCCAACTACCTGTCGCTGTTGGTGAACCGCGCACGGATGGAGGGCTTTGTGGTGATGGACTATGCCGCGCAGTTCGCCGCTGCCGGACAGGAAATGGCCGGCTGGATGGCCAAGGGGCAGCTCAAGAGCAAGGAAGACATTGTTGAAGGGCTGGAGACGTTCCCGGAGACGCTGATGAAATTGTTCAGCGGAGAGAACTTCGGGAAGTTGGTGCTGAAGGTTTAACGCAGTTACCGAAGTGTCCACAAAAAAATGTGGGAGCGAGACCGGCTCGGCGATAGCGCTATATCAGACAACATTGATGTCGACTGATACTCCCTCATCGCTAGCAGGCTCGCTCCCACATGGGATCTTCAGCGTTTGGTCAGGCGATTTCGGCCACTACGTCTGCCAACGCCTTGGCCGGATCCGCCGCCTGGCTGATCGGACGGCCGATCACCAGGTAGTCGGAACCGGCATCCAGCGCCTGACGCGGGGTCAGGATGCGGCGTTGATCGTCCTGGGCGCTGCCCGCCGGACGAATCCCCGGGGTCACCAGTTGCAACGACGGGTGAGCCGATTTCAAGGCCTGGGCTTCCAGTGCCGAGCACACCAGACCGTCCATCCCGGCTTTTTCCGCGAGTGCCGCCAGGCGCAGCACCTGCTCCTGCGGTTCGATGTCCAGACCAATGCCTGCCAGGTCTTCACGCTCCATGCTGGTCAGCACGGTCACGCCGATCAGCAGCGGTTTCGGGCCGCTGCGCTGGTCCAGCACTTCACGGCAGGCAGCCATCATGCGCAGACCGCCGGAGCAATGGACGTTGACCATCCACACGCCCATTTCCGCCGCCGCCTTTACCGCCATGGCGGTGGTGTTCGGGATGTCGTGGAACTTGAGGTCGAGGAACACTTCGAAACCCTTGTCGCGCAAGGTGCCGACGATTTCCGACGCGCAGCTGGTGAACAGTTCCTTGCCGACTTTGACCCGGCACAGTTTCGGGTCCAACTGATCGGCCAGCTTCAGTGCGGCGTCACGGGTGGGGAAATCCAGGGCGACGATGATAGGAGTCTGGCAGACGGACATGTGCGGGCTCTCAGGCAGGACGAAATCGGCGCGCATTGTAGCGGAACCAGCGCGGCTGCGGGACCCGATGATCGGTAAATCGTCGTCGGCGCTCAGCCAAGACTAGCCCGTTCGCCGATTGTGTCGAGACCGATACACACACGACACGCCCGCAACACCCTTGTCCGCTACCCTCGGCAGCCGCAACACGTCCTTACAGCACTTCCCGCCTCAGGGCCGGACGCCTATGCTGAAGCCACAACCTCGCAGCCTATCTTTGTGGTTGGCAGCCTACCTGGCAGATGAACGCACGCATGCACAGCACCCAAGCCCCCTTGAACGACGATCAAAAAGCGCCCGGCGACGACAAGCGCTGGAGCATTCGCGCGCTGATCGTCGACGATGACGTCCCGATCCGCGAACTGATGATCGACTACCTGGCCCGGTTCAACATCCACGCCAGCGGCGTCACCGATGGCGCCGCCATGCGTCTGGCGCTGCAAGCCGAGCATTTCGACGTGGTGGTGCTTGACCTGATGCTGCCCGGTGAAGACGGTCTGTCACTGTGCCGCTGGCTGCGCGCCGAATCGGACATCCCGATCCTGATGCTCACCGCACGCTGCGAACCCACCGACCGGATCATCGGCCTGGAACTCGGCGCCGACGACTACATGGCCAAGCCGTTCGAACCCCGAGAACTGGTCGCGCGGATTCAGACCATTCTGCGGCGAGTGCGCGACGACCGCACCGAACAGCGTGCGAATGTTCGCTTCGACAACTGGCGCCTGAACAGCGTCCTGCGCCAGTTGATCGCGGCGGATGGCCTGGTGGTTCCGCTGTCCAACGCCGAATTCCGCTTGCTGTGGGTGTTCATCGAACGGCCGCGCCGGGTGCTCAGTCGCGAACAGTTGCTGGATGCAGCGCGTGGTCGCTCGATCGAAGCCTTTGATCGCAGCATCGACCTGCTGGTCTCGCGTCTGCGCCAGAAACTCGGGGACGACCCGAAAGCCCCGCAGTTGATCAAGACCGTTCGCGGTGAGGGTTACCTGTTCGACGCCCGAGACATCGGCTGATGCGTGCGCGCTTCGATACGCTGTTCGGCCGCCTGTTTGGCGTGCTGCTGGTGGCGATTATCCTGGCGCATCTGCTCGCGTTTGCCTGGTTTCATCATTACGGCCCACCTCCGCCGCCGCCACCGCCGGAGTTCTCCCAAGGTCTTGACGGACAACGCCCGCCGATGGACCCGCGGTTCGACAAGCGACCACCGCGGCCCTGGTTCGGCGGGCCGCTGGTGCCACTTACATTCCAGCTGATTTCGCTGATCATAGCGGCCTGGTACGGCGCAAAACTGCTGAGTCGGCCGATCCAGCGCCTGAGCGACGCCGCCGAGCGCCTGAGCGAAAACCTCGACAGCCCACCGCTGGACGAGTCCGGCCCACGGGAAGCCCGGCAGGCGGCCTACACCTTCAACCTGATGCAAAAACGCATCATCGAACAGATGCAGCAGCGTTCGCGGATGCTCGGCGCGGTCTCCCATGACCTGCGCACGCCGCTGTCCCGGCTCAAGCTGCGGCTGGAACAGATCGACGACAACAAACTGCAAGGTCAGATGCGCCAGGATCTGGACGACATGATCAGCATGCTCGACGCCACCCTCACCTACCTGCACGAACAGCGCACCAGCGAGGCCCCGCAATGGATGGACGTGCAGGCGCTGGTCGAATCCCTGAGCGAAAATGCCCAGGACCAGGGTTCTGATGTCCAGGCCAACGGCCACTGCGCACCGTTGCAGGTCCAGCCGATGGCCCTGCGCTCGTGCATCAACAACTTGCTGGACAACGCCCTGCGTTATGCCGGGCAGGCGCAGATCGCGCTTGAAGACCATCGCGAACACCTGGTGATTCGGGTGATCGACCATGGACCGGGGATCGCCGCGGATAAACGCGAAGCCGTGTTTGAACCTTTCTTTCGCCTCGAAGGTTCGCGTAATCGCAACTCCGGTGGTGTCGGGCTGGGGATGACCATTGCGCGCGAGGCGGCTGAACGGCTGGGTGGGCAATTGACGCTGGAAGAAACCCGAGGTGGCGGTTTGACCGCGATTATCCGTCTGCCTCGCACCTGAGCCAGACACAGGGTCTGTGTCTGGCCGCAGACCTGTGTGTAGCACTCGGTACAAACTCCACATACCCACGACAACTTGCTCCTTGAGGCTGCATAAGCCGGTGCACCCGCCGGCTTTCCATTCCAGGGAGTGAGCCCAATGATCGGTAGCGTCAGCAACTACACGAGCTATAACAGCACCGCCAGCACCACCACCAGCAGCGCCCGCAGCCAGCAATTCCAGAAAGAACTGCTCGCCAAACTCGACACCAACAGCGATGGCTCGGTGGATCAGGACGAGCTCAAAAGCGCCCTGTCGGAGAAGTCCGATGACGGTTTGCTGGTCAGCCTGAGTAAAAACTTCGCCGACCTGGACAGTGACGACAGCGGTAGCCTGAGCAACGAAGAAATAGCCGCGATGGCGCCTCCTCCGCCACCGCCGCGTGATCAGGCACCGGCCACCGAACTGGCCGATGCGCTGGTCAGTGCTCTGGACGCCGATGGCGACGGCGCCATCAGCGGTGACGAACTGAGCAGCGCGTTGCAGGCCAGCGACAGCACCTCATCGACAAGCACCGACACCAGTGCTGCGTTGTTCAAGGTCTTGGATAGCGACAGCAGTGGCGGCGTCAGCAGCGACGAATTGAACGCTGCCTTGCAGGCCGGTCGCGAGAAAAATGGCGACAGCTCCACCGATCAGGCGAACGTGACGGAAGCGCTGAACAAAATGATCGCCAACCTGAGCAAGCAGTACTCGCTCGACAAGGTGGCGACGGTGGGCAAGTACCTGAACGTGGCGACTTAAAGTCAAAAGCTTCACGGGCCCGCTCCCTCAGATTTCGTAGTGCTCACAGATGATGTGTTCACCTCGATCCTTGCGGAAGCGGGCTTGCCCGCGAAGGGGCCATTCGCCTCGACTCAAGGCTTAAGGCTTAAGGACGGCGATCTTCCACCCGCGCCTGACTCTTGCTCCAGTCGGTCAACAGGCTATACGCCACGGCCAACAACGTCGGCCCGATAAACAGGCCGATGAAGCCAAAAGCGATCAACCCGCCAAACACCCCCAACAGCACGATCACCAACGGCAAATTCCCGCCGCGACTGATCAGGTAAGGCTTGAGCACATTGTCGACCCCGCTGATGATGAAGGTGCCCCAGATCCCGAGGAATACTGCCATCCCGTACTCGCCCTTCCAGGCCAGCCAGGCGGTCGCCGGTATCCACACCAACGGCGGCCCCATGGGAATCAGGCTGAGCATGAAGGTGACAATGCCAAGCACCAGCGCGCCAGGCACTCCGGCAATCAGGAAGCCGATCAACGCCAGCACCGCCTGGGCAGCCGCCGTCCCGATCACACCATTCACCACCCGCTGCACCGTACCCGCCACCAATTCGATGTAGTAACCGGCGCGATCCCCGATCAACCGCTGCAGCAGGCTGTGGACAAACGCCGCCAGTCGCGGCCCGTCCCGGTAGAAAAAGAACACGAACACAATGCTCAGCGTCAGCTCGAGAATGCCGCCGCCAATCTGTGCACTGCGCGCCAGCAGCCAGTTACCGACCTGCCCCAGATAAGGTTTGAGCGCCACCATCATTGCCGCGCCTTGCTGATCGATGCTGTTCCAGATCGCCACCAGCCGTTCGCCTACAAGAGGAATACTGCCCAGCCAGGTCGGAGCCTCGGGCAAGCCATCCATTTGCACATCCTTGATGAACGCCGTGGCGTCTCGCACATGGTCTGCCAGGTTGAAACCCAGCCACACCAGCGGCAACGCCACCACCAACATCCAGCCCAGGGTCAGCAATGCCGCCGCCAGGGATTCGCGACCTTTGAGCCAATGGGTCAGCAAACGCATCAGCGGCCAACTGGCGAACGCCAGCACCGCGCCCCAGAACATGGCCGACCAGAACGGGGCCATCACCCAGAGGCTCGCGCCAAACAGCACCAGGAGCAGGATCTGCACCAACAGCCGATCGTTATTGATCATCCGAATCTCGAAAAATGTCAGTTCGCAAAAGAATAGGCGAACGCGGCCAGCGCGTTCGCCTGATACAACTTATCGCAACAGCTCGATGTGCAAGCCAGAGCCTTCGACGCTGCCCGTCTCCATCCGCGCCGACCGTACGCCCTGGCTCATCAATGCCTGACGCCAGGCTTCGGCATTGGGTCCGGAAACGCTGACCCGCAGGGTCGTGTCCAGGTTCAGGCCGCGCGAGAGCAAGCGCAGCCAGGTCTCGTCAGGCGCATCGGTCAATTTCGGAAAGTCGAGTTCACCAGTGCTTTTGAGCTCTCGCAACAACGTTGCGGAGGTTGGCAGCAGATCGCCCAGCGGTGCAGCCGCGTCGAACTGTTCGACGTGCAGATAGGCTTTGCGATTGCCGCGAGTGATGCTGTACAGCGCCACGAGGGTGTTGTCCTTTGGCGCGGCCAACCGCAACAGCAGATAGGCCTGCTGATCATCAGCGCCATAGAGCTTGGCATTGCCGAAGACTTCATTGGCCCACAGGCTGCTTTCACCGCAATCACGGGCCTGGCACCAGAACAGCAACTGCGCGTCCTGCTTCTGCAAGGCTTCGCGAGCGACGGTAAACGCTTCGATTGACGAATGCTCCGGTGGCAACTCGTAGGTCACCGAAGTGGTTTGCCCACGGGCGCTGACCTGGCCGTCGAAACGCAGCTGGCCGCTGATCTTGCGGATTGAACCCAGAGGATAGATCCGCTCGAGTTCGACCGCCGGGCGATAGTCGACGATCTGCGAATCGGTCACCCGCGGCACGATCGGCAGGTCCTGACTGCCCGGCACATCGGCGGCAAACACCAGAGGACTGAAACAACACAGCGCCAGCAGACTGATTGAACGCATGGATAAACTCATCGGATCAGCATGGCCTGGGCACCCTTGATGACGCTGGCATCGTCGATGCGTTCGGGAACGAGCAAACCTCGCTGCACCGCCGGACGCGCTTCCATAGTCGCCATCCAGCCCTGCAGGGCCGTCAAGCCGTCCACGGCGACACCTGACCACTCGTGGCCGCGCACCCATGGATAAGTGGCGATGTCGGCAATGCTGTAATCACCAGCCAGAAATTCCGAGTCTTGCAGGCGCGTGTCGAGCACTTCATACAGGCGACGGGTTTCATGCTGATAGCGGTCGATGGCGCCCTGGAGTTTCTCCGGAAAGTAACGGAAAAACACGTTGGCCTGACCCTGCATCGGGCCGATCCCCCCCATCTGGAACATCAGCCACTGCAGCACCACCGAACGCCCCTTGGGGTCCAGAGGCAGCAGTTTGCCGGTCATTTCAGCGAGGTAGATCAGGATCGCGCCGGATTCGAACACGGCAAAATCGCCGTTGGCGCGGTCGACAATCGCCGGGATGCGCCCATTGGGGTTGATTTTGAGGAAGTCCGCGGACTTCTGTTCCTTCTTGTCGAAACTCAAGGCGTGCACCGTGTAGGGCAGGCCGAGTTCCTCGAGCACGATAGAGACCTTGTGGCCATTCGGGGTCGCAGCGGTGTAGAGATCTATCATGGTTGTCTCCCATTTCAACCCGCCCAGCCTCGACAGTTGCCCGGCGCAAGTCAAGGAACGGCGAAGAACCGATTGAAACAGTCTGCGACAAGGTCGGCACCGGATTCGTCATTCAGGTGCAAATGATGACCGCCAGGCAGCTGTTCATGGCTAAAGGGTAGACGCTCCAGCAGCTCGGGATGTTTGGCGAGCATGCCGTCACCCGCGACGACCAGCAGCGCAGGACAGCTGACCCGCTGGACGAAGGCCATGGCCTGTTCAGTGGTCAGACGCAGCGGCGACGGCAGCGTCAGACGGTTGTCGGTCCGCCAGGTGTAGCCGCCCGGCACTGGCATCAAGCCACGCTGGGCCAGCAGTTCGGCGGCTTCGCGGCTGACGGCGACCAGCCCTTTCATGCGCGCTTCGATGGCGCGGTCGAGGGTGTCGTAGACCGGTTTGCGTTTTTCCCGCAGATCCAGTTGCGCTTGCAGGGCCATGCCCATGCGCTCGGCTGCATTTTCGCCTTTGTCTGTAGGAGGAATGATGCCGTCTATCAAGGCCAGATGGGTGACACGTTCCGGTAGCGAACCGGCGATGATCAACGAAGCGATCGCGCCCATGGAGTGCCCCATCAGCGCAAAACGCTTCAAGCCAAGCTGTTCGGCGACTTGCAGCACGTCGTGGGCGTAGTCCCACATTGCATAACCGGCGCCGGGCGGCCGATGCCCGGAATGACCGTGACCGGCCATATCCAGCGCAATGATGCGCAGCCCTTTGAGCTTCGGCGCCAACCGGGCAAAGCTGTTGGCGTTGTCCAGCCAGCCGTGCAAGGCAATCACCGGCAAGCCGTCTTCGGGGCCAAACAGGTGCGCTGCCAGCTCGATGTGCGGCAGGCTCAGGCGGACTTCTTCAACGACATGACTCATGCGTGATCCTGCTGCCGGCGACCTTCCCAGCGGCTGAACAGGTTTTTCAGCAGCGTGGCGGTGTCCTGTGGGCGTTCGAGGGGAAACATGTGCCCGCCGGGCATGGTCAGGGATTCGCCCAACGGCATGCGCCCGACGGAACTGGCGTGATGGCGCATCACAACCCGACTCTTGTGGCCACGCACCACCGCCAGTGGCACTTTCAGCTGCCGTGCCCGGCCGGGGCTGGTGTGGGGCACGCCACGGTAGATGCTGATTTCCGTGGCAGGGTCGAAACGCAGGCGCAGTTTGTCGCCAACCTTGTGCAGACCGTGTTGCAGGTAAGCGTCGAAACATTCCGGGTCGAAGCTGCGAAACAGGGTTTTTCCAGCGAAATACAATCGGGCAGCTTCCAGATCGGTGAACTCTTCCCGCCGCCCCAACGTCCGACCGGCCGGGGTCAGGCGGTCGATAAAACCGAAGCGCTTGGCGGCACGGATGACCCATTGATCGGCACGGGTCAGCACCGGCGAATCGAGCATCACCACGCCACGATACAGTTCGGGGCAACGCAACGCCGCGTGCAGGTGCAGCACGCCACCAAAGGAATGGCCCACCCCCCACACCGGTTCCGGCTGCTGCTCCAGGTGATGAATCAGCTCGTCCACCAGGTTGCTCCAGTTGTCGTCCGCCGGGAAACGCGGGTCGTGGGCGTGCTGCTGCAAGTGCGCGACCTGATACTCAGGCGCCAACGCCGTGAACAACTTGCCGTAGGTTCCCGAGGGAAAGCCATTGGCGTGGGCGAAAAATATCTGCTGCGACATACCGGCCGATCCATCAACGAAAACAGAGTCGATTGTCCGCAAGCCCGCCGGGATCCGCAATGACTGTAACTGCCAGGAATGATGACAGTCGCGCCATGCCTATAACCCCTGTTCTTGACCTGTACCTGTTATTTCTGACAGTTGACTATCGGGCCCCATGACGAGGATAAAAACGGAATCGCCAAACCTCAGACAACGCCCGCCATGACTCATGCAAACACACCCGCCATCGAAGTGATCGACGCTCGGAGACTGGGCGTGCGCGAAGTGGCGTATCACCGGCGCGACGGTGCGCAAGCGCCGGAAAGCTGCATCACCCAGCAGATCCACAGCGTTGCCGGGCGTGCAGTACTAAGCCGCGATCCACGGCTGTTTCTCTTGCACCTGGAAGGCCGGTCGGCAGCCAATCAACTCAATGTGGTCAGTTTGTCGGGGGCCGTGCTGCTGTCCGAAAACGGTGATGCTGGATGGCGTCTGGGATTGCTCGGCGAAGATGGGCAAGGCGTTGAGGGTTGGGATCAGAAGCTCAGTCAAAGCCAGGTGCGTTACGACGGGCAACGTCGGCCAATCGCCGCATTTGAAAGCGCCCACGGTGGACCACAACGTTGCATCGCGAGGTATGCCTATGCCGACAACAGCGCCGATGAATCACATAACCGGCGCGGTCAGTTGATTCGACAGGACGACACCGCAGGTACTTTGCACTTCATTGAATTCGGCCTCGCCGGCACGCCGCTGGTACACAGCCGTACGTTTGTCGACGATCCGCTATGGTCCGTGGACTGGCCCGAAACCGAGGACGAGTGCGATGCTTTTCTTGAGGATGAATCCGCTGTCACCCGCATTCACTGCAATGCGGCAGGCGAGCCGGTCAGGCAGACCGATGCGAAAGGCAATGTTCAGGCATCCAGTCAGAACTGCGCCGGCGAGCTGAAGGAAATCCGCCTCACGCTGACCGGGCAGACCAAAGAAAATACGCTGGTCAGTGACATCCAGTACAACGCCTTCGGCATGGTCGAACACCAACGCGCAGGAAACGGTGTCATTTCGTGCGCGACGTTTCGGCACGAAGATGGCCGACTTGACCGGCTGAAAGCATACGTGGAGGGCCAGTCAGCCCTGCAACAGGTGACCTACGAGTATGACGCGGTGGGCAATATTGTTTGTCTGACGGATGCTGCCAATCTGATTCACTATCACCGCAACCAGCGAATCGAACCCACTGATCGCTACCGCTACGACAGTCTCTATCGACTGATAGAAGCCAGCGGCCGGCAGCTTCGCAACGCCCCGGGCGGGCCGCAATTACCGGCCTTCCAGCCCGTTCCGGATCCGGGGCAACTGGAAAACTACACACGCCTCTACTCCTACGACAAGGCCGGCAACCTGGAGGTCATGCAGCATCAGGCGGACAGTGGAAACCGTACCGAACGCACGGCCATCGCCCGTTCCAATAATCGCAATCTGCCGCAAAAAGCCAATGGCGAGCTGCCCGACGAGAACGAGATTGCCGCCGGTTATGACGTCAACGGCAACCGCACCAGTCTTCAACCGGGACAAGGTCTGCGTTGGGATCTGGGCAATCGGTTGCGCCAGGTAGACCAAGTGGTGCGTGAGGATGAGCCAGACGACATCGAGTTTTACCTCTACGACGGCAGCGGCCAACGCCTGCGCAAAATCCGCCAGGCCTACACCGGCACATTGACCCGTACGCACGAAACCCGCTACCTGCCGGGTCTGGAAATTCGTACGTCCCCTGACGAAATTCTCCACGTCATCACGGTCAAGGCCGGGCGCGGCACGGTGCAGGTGCTTCATTGGGAGAAACGACCAGCATCAGATATTCCCCAGCATCAGCATCGCTACAATTTCACCGATCATTTGAACTCCAGCACCGTCGAGGTGGATGGAGCCGCCAGACTGATTGCATGGGAAAGCTACTATCCCTTCGGCGGAACCTGCTGGTGGGCCGGGAGGAACAAGCTGGAAGCCAGTTATAAAACGATTCGTTATTCGGGGCAGCAACGGGATGCCACAGGGCTGTATTACTACGGGTATCGTTATTACGTGCCGTGGTGCCAGCGGTGGCTGAATGCGGATCCGAGTGGTGTCGTCGATGGGTTGAACCTGTTCGCCATGGTCCATGGCAATCCGGTGGGGCACGTCGATCTTCAAGGATTGATCACGTCAAATCAGGTGACTGGCGCAGCAGCGGCATCGTTCGGACGAGATTTTTCAGCCTCTCTTGTTGGCGGTTTTGTTCGATGGGGAACGGCAATGGGAATTGCTGAATTGGCGAGCAGTGAAACGGAGGGCTCGGATGGCCGAAGTGTCGATCCTGGTGTCAACCTCGCCATGACGGTGCTGGGCACCGGTGTAGGAGCGATGGCTTGGGGATCCATGGGGATGGGGGCAGGAAGCCAAATGGCGTCTCGTTACACAAACAATCGAACCACTCAACGGGTGGCAGCAGGCCTGGGAGGGTTGGTGGGAGCAGTGTTTGGAGGCGCTATCCCTCTTTATGCATATTGGAGTGATCCGGGCGAATTGAACACGACCGCAATCGCTTTCATTACTTCTGCATCGGGGAACCTCACGAGAGAGGCTGCCCAGAGAACGAACGCGGAACTGGGCCCGAGAGTGACGTTGCCACCCTCCGCACTTAGCGCGTTTTTCCGTGCATTGGTTTATGGATCCGCACTGTTCGGCACAGGAGCAGCTCGAGCCGAAACGTCGGCCGTGGTAGGACTGTTCATCAGTGCTACCGTCGAAGGTATCGACGCAGCTTCCACCATCACAATCAATGCGTTTTTGGGCGGAACCTATACCCGGGGAACAAATCGACTGCAAGTGCCAAGGCTTTGGGAGTTGATGTACGGACTCTTTACCCGTACAGCCGCAACGAGTGTTACAGCTTCGCTGACGTACTTATCATCACCGCTGACTGATTCTATAACGAACCCCAACCTCACTATGGGGTTGCAGAGCACCTTGAGCGCGTATACCACCGTTCGAACATTGCTAGGTCAGCATGTGCAGCGCGGCACCGCTGAACTGTTCCAAATTGGTGACGGTGACTTCACTCTGGACAACTTCACCCCGGCGATCGGTGAGAGCTACCATCCCGATCTGCCCAACGGCCATGACATTCCCATGACGATCAGACACAGAGGCTCGTCGAGTTAATGACCAGCCCATCCCGTGTGGATCCGCAGGTTATTTTCCTGGCGGCGTGTCCCCCAACGCCACCACCGCCATGGTCAACCGCGACACACAACTGGCCTTGCCCTCATCGCTGGTCAGCCGTATATCCCAGACATGCGTGGTGCGCCCGATGTGAATCGGCTTGGCCACCGCAGTCACCCGCCCGCTGCGCAGCCCACGCAAATGGTTGGCGTTGATTTCCAGGCCCACGCAGTAAAACTTGCTCGCGTCGATGCACAGATAGCTGGCCATGGAGCCGACGGTTTCAGCCAGCACCACCGAGGCCCCGCCGTGCAGCAGGCCGTAAGGCTGGTGGGTACGGTGGTCGATGACCATGCTCGCCGTCAGCGACTCTTCATCGAAGGCTTCGAAGCGGATATCCAGCACTTCGCCAATGGTGTTTTTCTGGATTGCGTTCAACTGCTCGATGTTGGGAGTGGTACGCCACAAACTCATTGCTGACATCCTTTGTTGGTTTTATTGGTGGTTCAATCCTGCCACAGCACCGCTTCGCTGCGCTCGCTCCATTCTTCGAACCGGGTACCGTAAGCCGCTTCGATCACGTTGCGTTTGATCTTCAGGGTTGGCGTCAGGAAGCCGTTTTCCACGCCCCAGCTGTCTTTGACGATCACAAGACGGTGCAGGCGCTCATGCTTGTCGAGCGCGTGGTTGACCTCCTCCAGCAGTTTTTCCAGGCTTGAATGCAGACCGGCGCGCGCGCTTCCGTCCGCGTCCTGCTGCCCCATCGCCGAGAGCACGCACAGTCCCAGCGGCGCACTCAAACCGTCGCCGACCACGCACACCTGTTCGATCCGAGAATGGACTGCCAGGCGGTTTTCAATCGGTGCCGGGGCCACGTATTTGCCTTTGCTGGTCTTGAAAATCTCCTTCAGCCGTCCAGTCAGGCGCAGGTTGCCTTCGGCGTCTTGCTCGCCCTTGTCACCGGTCCGCAGGAAGCCGTCCGCCGTAATCGTGTCGGCGGTTTTTTCCGGTTCCTTGAAATACCCGAGCATGGTCGCGCCGCTGCGCACCATGACCTCGCCCGATTCGGCGATCCGCACTTCAACCTCCGGGCAAGGCTTGCCAATCCAGCCAGGCTTGTTTTCGCCGGGCCGGCCGATGTGGGAATAACCGCAGCTTTCGGTCATGCCGTACACCTCCAGAACGTCCAGCCCGAGCTTTCGATACCACAGCAACAAGGTCTGCGGCACCGGTGCCGCGCCGGACAGCGCGACGCGCAAGGCGTCCAGCCCAAGCCCCACGAGCACTTTGTGCCCTACCCGCTTGCCGATGAGGGGTAGTCCGAGCAGGAACTCGAGGCGTTTCGCCGGGATCTTGCTGTACACGCCCATCTGGAACTTGGTCCAGATGCGTGGCACACCGAACAACGCGGTGGGCCGCGCGCGCCGCAAATCGGTCAGAAACGTATCGAGGCTCTCGGCGAAGAACACGGTTTGCCCGGTATAGATCGAGGCCAGTTCAACGAACATTCGCTCGGCCACATGGCACAGCGGCAGGTACGACAGCAGCCGGTCCGACTCATTGAGGCCGAACAACTGCGTGCCGCGGGTGGTGGCGAAGCCCAGATTGCCAAAGCTGTGCATCACGCCTTTGGGCATGCCGGTGGTGCCGGAGGTGTAAATGATGGTCGCCAACTGGTCGGCGGCAGGTGTCGGGTTGTCCTGGATCGGTGAACAGGCTTGCAGGTCGGCCCAGCTGAAATCGAAGCTGCCCGGCGGATGCAGTGGCAGGCTGATGGTCGGCAGGTCGGGGCTGACGCCGCGGGACATGCCGGGCCAGTCATCGAGTTTGCCGATAAACGCCAGCGCCGCTTCGGAGTGTTCGAGGACTTGCGCGACGGATTCGGCGGTGAGGTTCGGGTACAACGGCACCGAGACGTGCCCGGCCATCCAGATCGCCAGGTCGGCGATGATCCAGTGCGCACAGTTTTTCGAGATCAGGGCGATGTGGCTGCCTTGCGGCAATTCCCGCGCGCGCAGCCAGTGCGCGGCGCAACGGGCCTGGTGACCGACGTCTTCCCAGGTCAGGGTTTCGACCTGGCCTCCACCCACCGGTTGAACCAGAAAGCGCTGACGGGGATGACGGGCCTCACGTTCGTAAAAAACGTCCAGCGGCAAACGAAAAGCAGCAGACATGCGACTCGCTCCTGTGTTTTTTGTTCTGGAGCAAGCGTAGTCAACCAAGCGGTTGCTTGGTTGACTATTTCACACAAAGAAACAAACAAACGGCGCGCCCCCGAGGGAGCTTGCTCCCTCGCCGCAGAAACCTCTTCTGCCTGCCCCTACGGGTGCTTGATGCTGTTGAGCTTCATCGCCCCGGCCTGTGGCGAATCCCCTTCCAGTTCGGCGAGACCGGCGGTGGCAACCCTTTCCGGATCCTGCACATGACCGTGTTGCAGATAGCCCAGCAAATTCCCTACCAGCGGGTTGTGACTGACCAGCAGCGCGTGATCTACAGACACCAACTGTTCAGCCACTGCTTGCGGGCGGCTATCGGGAGTCAGCCAATCGACGGTGCGAATCTCCGGCGCGAAATTCAACGCTGTACGCACGATTTCTGCAGTCTCCTGCGCTCGCAGGTATGGACTGGCATAGATCGCGGTCAGCGGCTTGCCGGCCAACTCGGCGGCCGTGCGCAACACTTCTTTACGACCGTGGTCGGTCAATGCCCGCTCGGAATCAGGACCTTTGCCATGTGGCTCGGCCTCACCATGACGCAATACCCAGAGTTTCATAGCTTGGGTTCCTCATCTCGGGCCGGATGCGGCGCAGGTGCCACGACGTGTGGCGCTTCACCCTCCGGCGTACGCGGCGTCGGCCAGTCGGCGAACGGCCAGGGTTTCTGGTCGCTGTGGAACGTGCCGAAACGACCGATCTGCGCCAGGAACTGGCTCAGGCTGTCGCCGAAATTCATCAGGCTGGCGCTCGGGGCGCCATAAAACAAACGATAGACCAGTTGCACCAGCACCACGGCGCCGAGGATGAATTGCGCCACCTGCCAGACCAGCAGGAAGACAATCATCCACAACACCCGCAGCAGGATGGATTCGTATTGGGCTTCTGTTTTCGGCTCGTTCATGTCTCGCTCTCCCTGATGAATCAGTTGAAACCACTGGTGGAAATAAAGTCGACGTCGGTTTTCGGTTCGCCGCGCATCAACAATTCAATCACCTGATTCAGCGTGCGCCCTTCGAACAGAATCGCGTGCAGCCCGGCGACCAGCGGCATGTAAACGCCCACTTCCTGGGCCTTGGCCTTGAGCACTTTCAAGGTATTCACGCCTTCCGCGACTTCGCCCAGGCGCGTTACCGCGTCTTCCAGACTCAAACCTTGACCAAGGGCGAATCCGACCTGGTAATTGCGGCTTTTCGGCGACGAACAGGTCACGATCAAATCGCCCACGCCCGCGAGCCCCAAGAACGTCATCGGGTTGGCACCCTGATTCACGGCAAAGCGGGTCATTTCCGCCAGCGCCCGGGTAATCAGCATGCTCTTGGTGTTTTCGCCCATGCCCAGCGCCACCGCCATGCCGGCGATGATCGCGTAGACGTTTTTCAGCGCCCCGCCCAACTCCACGCCGAAGCGATCGGCGCTGGCGTAAACGCGAAAGGTGCGGCCGTGCAGCGCTTCCTGAACCCGTTGGCAGAGTTCTTCGTCTTCGCTGGCGACCACAGTGGCGGTCAGTGCGTGCTCGGCGATTTCACGGGCCAGGTTCGGCCCGGACAGCACGCCGATGCGCGCTTGCGGGGCGATCTCTTCGAGGATCTCGCTCATCAGTTTAAACGTGTGGGCTTCGATGCCCTTGGTCAGGCTGACCAGCAGCTTGCCGCTCAAGCGTTCGGCGTGCGGGGCCAGTACCGAGCGCAGTGCGCTGGACGGCAGTGCAACGAAGCACAGGTCGCAAGCCTCCAGCGTGGCTTGCAGGTCAGTGACCGCTTCCACTCCGGGGAGAATCTTGATGCCTTTGAGGTAACGCGGGTTTTCGCGATTGACCCGAATGGCTTCTGCCTGTTCAGGGTCACGCATCCACTGCCGGACCTGATGCCCGTTCTCGGCCAGCAGGTTAGCCACGGCGGTACCAAAACTTCCGCCTCCCAGGACCGCAATCGGGCGCTGTTCAGTCATATGCAATCCGTTAATCCATACCAGTGGCGATGCCGGCATTATACGGAGCGGCCCAGTGGCGGCCAGCCCCCGCGTCAATTACCGGCACTTGTCTGAAGAAGACCAATAAATCCGAGGAAAATGCCGTCATCGTGACTGGAAAAGTCGACCGGCTCGGTTAACATGCGCGCCAGTGAAATCGCTATCAAGGATGTGTTGTGTCGTTTGGCTCTGCTTCACCCCACTCGCCGCTGCTTCTGGCGCTGATCGTCAGCCCGCCATTGTTGGCCGACGACCTGTTTCTCGACAGTGAGCCACTGCCGCAGGTACTGACGGCTACGCGCCTGAAACAGTCGCCAGCCGCGGTGCCGGGGAGCATGACGGTGATCGACAGCGAACTGATCAACGCCAGCGGCGCCCGGGACATCAGCGAGTTGCTGCGCCTGGTGCCAGGAATGATGGTCGGCAACATCACCGGCAATCAGGCTGCCGTGAATTACCACGGCACCAACGCCAGCGAAGCGCGGCGCATGCAGGTGCTGATCGATGGCCGCTCGGTGTATCGCGCCGGCCTGGCCACAGTGGACTGGAGTGACATTCCGGTGGCCATGGAAGACATCGAGCGCATCGAAGTCTTCCGCGGCCCGAATACCGTCAGCTATGGCGCCAATGCGCTGATGGCGGTGGTCAATATCATCACCCGCAATCCGACCGACAGCCACGGCACGCGGTTGAAAGTCACCCGCGGTCAGCGCGGTATCGACGATTTTTACGCCAGTCAGGGCGTGGGTTGGGACGGTGGCGACATGCGCCTTTCGCTGTCCGGCCAGCAGGACGATGGCTTCGACTCAGACCGCAAAGGCGCCGATTATCGCGATAGCCGTCGCCTGAACCGCTTCAACCTCGCCGTCAGCCAGACACTCAACGAACAGCAAAGCATCGACTGGCAGCTAAATGCCAAGGACGGGAGCAATCAGCGGCCTTATACCTACCGCCCGGTGTTCTCGGGGATTACTGCCGCCGGGAACAATTCCGACGTCGTTGCCAAAGACTACGCCGGCTCCTTGCGCTGGAACCTAGACCTCAATCCCGATCACAGTCTTTATATTCAAGGCTCGGCCCAGCACTGGGATCGTCAGCAAACCTGGCGCGCCTGCGACGCCGAAGTCTCGTTCAGCCCCGAACTGACCGAGCTCTGGCAGCTCAACCCGAATTACACCGAACGCCTTGCGCGCAACATCGAGCGCTACCTCGGCCCCGGCGCACCGACCGGCACGGCGGCGGAGCAAGCCCTGGCCAATCAAGTGCTGGACCAGTGGCGAAACGGCGCCCGGCGAACCCTGTGCGGCGACATTGACCAAAGCACCCGTGAATCACGCTACGACCTCGAGCTGCAAGACACCCTCAGCCTGTCCGACAGTCTGCGACTGGTCAGCGGCCTGAACTATCGTTACGACCGGGCCGATTCCGAGACCTATTTCAATGGCACGCTCGACGACACTACGTGGCGCGCATTCGGCCAACTCGAGTGGCGAGCGACCGAACACTGGTTGTTGCAGGGCGGTGCGATGTTCGAAGACACGCAATTGACCGGCAGTTCGCTGACCCCGCGGGTGGCGGTCAACTACCTGATCACTCCGCGCCACGGTTTGCGCGCGGTGTATTCGGAAGCCATTCGTTCACCGGACATGTTCGAGAACAACGTCAACTGGAGTTACCGGGTGACCAACCTGCAACCCGCCGCCTATGGCCAGAACAGCGCCCGTTACTTCGTCAGGACCCGCGGCCCCGGCAACCTTGAGCAGGAACACATGCGCTCCAGAGAACTGGGCTACAACGGCTTCTTCGCCGAGTGGGGACTGGCGGTGGACGTGAAGGTGTTCCACGACGAGATCACCGGCATGATCAGCGAGCCGTTGCGCAACAATCAGTACATCGCCAGCAACGCCAACAGCTCGCGCTTCACCGGGGCGGAAACCCAGCTCGACTGGCACCTCGGCAGTGCCGACCGACTGCGCCTGACCTACGCCTGCGTCGATGCCCAGGCGAGCAATCCGCTGGATGCGCAACAGACCGCGCGCAACAGTGGCTCCGCCGGCTGGCTGCGCAACTGGGGCCACGGCTGGAACAGCGCACTCTTCTATTATGGTGACGACGCGCTCAACGGCTATCGCTTCGAACGGGTCGACACACGCATCGCCAAACGCATCGGCCTGGGCAAGGCCAGCCTGGAACTGGCCGGTGTGCTCCAGCAACGTCTCGACAATCAACCCACCACGTTCGTCGATAACAACTACGACCAGCGACGGGTGATGTACTTCAGCGCGGAGCTGGTGTTCTAGATGCCGCAGTGTCCGTCGCGCAAGACGCCAATCCTTGGCCGCCTGTTGGCCGGGTTGTGCCTGGTGTTTGCCGGTGGGCTGGTGAGCCTGTCGGTCAGCGCCGAGGATATTCTGCTGACCGGTGCCGACGACAGCCCCGGCATGCAGGCGTTCGCGACGGTCCTCGGGGAATTGCGCCCTGGCGACACGGTGCGCTTCCAGCCATTGGCCGGTCTGCCGGCACCGAGCAAATTGCCGACCGGCATTCGTTTGATCCTGCTGGATCTGCCCAGCCTCGACTGGCGCCTGCAAGAGCCCCAGGGTCCGGCGACGCTGGTGCTGCGCATCAGTCGTCTGCAAGCCCGTCAACGCCTGGGCACTGCCCTGCCAGCCCGTTTAAGTCTGCTCTGGAGTGATCCGCCGCCTGATCGGCAACTGCGCCTGGCCCAAATCCTGCTGCCCCAGGCCAGACGAATCGGCGTGCTGTACGACAACCATAGCGAGTTTCTTCTGAATGAACTTCGCCAGGCGGCTCAACCGCTTGGCCTCGAAATTGTCACCGAACGCTGGGACAACACTAATGACAGCCGCCCCTTGCAAGCCTTGCTGAAAAACAGCGACGTGTTGCTGGGCCTCGATGATCCCGACCTGTATAACCCCAAAACCGCAAAAAACCTGCTGCTCAGCAGCTACGCACGGCAAACCGCGCTGATCGGCCCGAACGCCGGCTTCGTCAAGGCCGGAAGCCTGGCCAGCAGCTACAGCGACCAGAGTGACTGGCTGGCGATTCTCGACGAACTGCTCGACCAGCCACCGGCCACCTGGCCACGCACGCATTACGCCAATCGCTTCAAAGTCTTGAGTAACCCTCAAGTGGCTCGTTCATTAGGCATTGAACAGATCAATGAAGCGTTGGTCGCAACACAGTTGGCCGAAGGAGAAAGCCGCCCATGACTTTCCATCGTCGCTGGGACATCAATACCCGCACCCAGATCATCAGCCTCGGCCCTGCCCTGCTGCTGACCTTGCTGCTGATCAGCTTCTTCACCTTCGTGCGGATCCAGGACTTGCGTCAGGAGCTCAACCACACCGGTCAACTGATTGCCAACCAACTGGCGCCGGCCGCCGAATACGGGGTGATTTCGGGTAACAACGAGGTGCTCGAAAGTCTGCTCAAGGCCACCCTGGCCACGCCCAATGTGCGCTTTCTGGAAGTGCAGGACAGCGCCAACCGGATTCTGGTGTACGTCGAGCACCCGTCGGAAACCCACACCCGCTCGCAACAGGTCGAAGTGTTCCAGGCGCCGGTGCGCTTGCAACGGATCGCGCTGCACAATGACTTCTTCCAGGGCGCCAACGCCGCCAGCACGGCCCCCGCCGAGGATTATCTGGGGCGGGTGATCGTCGGTCTGTCGAATGACGCCTTCAACAAGCGCCAACAGGAAATCCTGTTCAAGGCCGGCGTCCTTGCGCTGTTCGCTCTGTTATTTACCTTCCTGATCGCCCGACGCCTGGCCGGCAGCCTGTCGCAGCCGATCCGCGATATCGGCAACGCGGTCAAGGCGATCCAGAGCGGTGACTACAAGACGCCGCTGCCGATTGTCGACGACACCGAGCTGGGCGCGCTTTCGCAGCACATCAACAACCTCGCCAGCGGTCTCGAACAGGCCAGTCGTGAACAGCATCAGGCCATGGCGCAGTTGATCCAGACCCGCGAAGAAGCGGAAAAGGCCAACAACGCCAAATCCGATTTCCTGGCGATGATGAGCCACGAACTGCGCACACCGATGAATGGCGTGCTCGGTATGCTGCAATTGCTGGAAACCACCGAGATGACCGAAGAGCAGGTCGAGTACGCGGCGCTGGCTTCGGAGTCCACCGAACACCTGCTCAAAGTCATCAACGACATTCTCGACTTCTCGCGCATCGAGCGTTCGGAACTGGAGCTGGAACACATTCCGTTCAATCTGGCGGACTTGATCAGCAGTTGCGCCCAGTCGTTCCAGCACAGCGCCTTGCAACGCGGGCTCGATCTGACGTTGCTGATCCCCGAAGACATGCGTGCGTTGCAGGTTCAGGGCGACCCGACGCGGATCCGGCAGATCCTGGTGAACCTGGTGGGCAATGCGCTGAAGTTCACCGAACAGGGCCGCGTCACCATCGAACCGCAATGGCAGTCGCTGGATCACGAATTGTTGTGGTTCACCTGCACTGTGCGCGACAGCGGAATTGGCATCCCGGCCGAAAGCCTGGAATTGATGTTCAATGCGTTTCAGCAAGCCGACAGTTCTATTTCAAGGCGTTACGGCGGCACCGGACTGGGACTGCCGATTGCCCGCACCCTGGCGGAACGCATGGGCGGCACCTTGCGCGCCCAGAGCGAGGAGGGTCGCGGCTCGGCGTTCACCCTGGAAATCCCGCTGGCGCTCTATAAACAGACGCTGCCGGTGCGCACGCCACGCGCGCAGACCGGCAGTGGCGATGGCGAAGGCCGCAATGTGCTGCTGGTCGAGGACAATCCGGTCAACCAGACCGTCGTCGAAGCCATGTTGCGCAGCCTGGGCTTTACTGTCAGCGTCGCCACCGACGGCGCTCAGGCGGTACGCAGCGCCGAAAGCCTGATCTTCGAAGCCATTCTCATGGATTGCCGACTGCCGATCATCGATGGCTACGAAGCCACCCGACAGATTCGCCAACTGCCCGGTTGCACCGACCTTCCGATCATTGCGCTGACCGCCAACGCCTTGCAGGGCGACCGTGAAGCCTGTCTATCAGCGGGAATGAACGATTACCTGGCCAAGCCGTTCAAACGCACGGATTTGCAGCAAATTCTGCAGCGATGGGTGCAGTAGTGCAGGCCTTTCGACCATCTGCGACTGGCGTGAAAGGCGAAAGTGCGGCAGTCTTAGGCACCCGAACAGGCCCGAAAAGGGGCTTGAATAAAAATTTCAGTGCACAAGTGTACATTCATGTCCTTGGTGCTGTGACTTTCACCACAACGCAATAGTCTATGAGTAGGCTGCTGACTCGAGGCATGAACGCTTCGATCGGCCGGGAAGATTTGCCCCACCTGCCGCATGGGACTATTGAGGAGCTCGCATGACCAAACAAAACGCCTTTACTCGGGAAGACCTGCTGCGCTGCAGTCGCGGTGAGCTGTTCGGCCCGGGTAACGCGCAACTGCCCGCCCCGAACATGCTGATGGTGGACCGCATCACCCTGATCAGCGAAGAAGGCGGCAAGTACGGCAAAGGTGAATTGGTCGCCGAGCTGGATATCACTCCGGATCTGTGGTTTTTCGCCTGTCACTTCGAAGGTGACCCGGTGATGCCAGGCTGCCTCGGCCTCGACGCCATGTGGCAACTGGTCGGCTTCTTCCTCGGCTGGCAAGGCCTGCCAGGCCGCGGCCGCGCCCTGGGTTCGGGCGAAGTGAAGTTCTTTGGCCAGGTTCTGCCGACCGCGAAGAAAGTGACCTATAACATTCATATCAAGCGCGTCCTCAAAGGCAAGCTGAACCTGGCCATCGCCGATGGTTCGGTGACTGTCGACGGTCGCGAGATCTACACCGCCGAAGGCCTTCGGGTCGGCGTTTTCACCTCCACTGACAACTTCTAAGGGTTATCCGCATGCGCCGCGTCGTTATCACTGGTCTGGGCATCGTTTCGTGCCTGGGCAATGACAAAGAGACCGTCTCCGCTAACCTGCGTGCAAGTCGCCCTGGCATCCGGTTCAACCCGGAATATGCCGAAATGGGTCTGCGTAGCCAGGTTTCCGGCTCCATTGACCTTCCCCTCGAGGAGCTGATCGATCGCAAGATCTATCGCTTCGTCGGCCATGCGGCGGCTTACGCCTACCTGGCCATGAAAGACGCCATCGCCGACTCCGGTCTGACCGATGAGCAAGTCTCCAACCCGCGTACCGGCCTGATCGCCGGTTCCGGTGGCGCCTCCACGCTGAACCAGATGGAAGCGCTGGACATCCTGCGCGAGAAAGGCGTGAAACGCGTTGGCCCATACCGTGTAACACGGACCATGAGCAGTACTGTTTCCGCGTGCCTGGCCACCCCGTTCAAGATCAAGGGCCTGAACTACTCCATCGCTTCTGCCTGCGCCACCAGTGCTCACTGCATCGGTACCGCCATGGAACAGATCCAGATGGGCAAGCAGGACATCGTGTTCGCCGGCGGCGGTGAAGAAGAGCATTGGAGCCAGTCGTTCCTGTTCGACGCCATGGGCGCACTGTCCAGCCAGTACAACGAAACCCCGGAAAAAGCTTCCCGTGCCTACGACGCCAAGCGTGACGGTTTTGTCATCGCCGGCGGCGGCGGCATGGTCGTGGTCGAAGAGCTGGAACACGCTCTGGCCCGCGGCGCGAAGATCTACGCGGAAATCGTTGGCTACGGCGCGACCTCCGACGGCTACGACATGGTCGCTCCAAGCGGCGAAGGCGCCATCCGCTGCATGCAGATGGCCATGTCCACCGTTGACGCACCGATCGACTACCTGAACACCCACGGCACTTCGACTCCGGTCGGCGACGTTGCGGAAATGAAAGGTGTGCGTGAAGTGTTTGGCGACAAGGCCCCGGCCATCAGCTCCACCAAGAGCCTGTCGGGTCACTCCCTGGGCGCCGCCGGCGTTCACGAAGCGATCTACTGCATGCTGATGATGGAAGGCAACTTCATGGCGGGTTCCGCCAACATCGACGAACTGGACCCGGAAGTGGCAGACATGCCGATCCTGACCAAGACTCGCGAAGACGTTGCCTTCAACACCGTGATGAGCAACAGCTTCGGTTTCGGTGGCACCAACGCGACCTTGGTACTGCAGCGCTGGCAGGGTAAATAACACCCCGCCTACGCCGCACATAAAAACGCCCCGACTGGTTCGGGGCGTTTTTTTTTGCTCAAAAATTGGCCAACACACAGAACCCTGTTGGAGCGAGCCTGCTCGCGATGACGGCATCACATTCGCCATTCCCGTATGAACAAGACCGCTATCGCGAGCAGGCTCGCTCCCACAGGTTTTGTGTGAAGCCAGGCATTTTCCTCAATGGAAACATGAAGCTTTTGTCATGAAACTCAGCGCCCTGCGACCGAATGCCGCGTATTACGCGGGCTGCAGGACTTTCTTCATTTTTGCAAAAAACCGTTACCAAAGTCTGTCGTTTACTTAGCAAGCTAACCAAACATATAACAGAGTCCTGCACACGCCTTGCTGCAGATATCACAGAGATTGGAGCTAGCAGATGACTGTAAAAGTAACTGAACGCGACGATTCACATAAGTCCCACGAAGGCGTAGCCGCCGGTATCCGGATCTGGGACGTGCACCAACAAGACTTGCTGGTGGGCATGTTCCACTCCGAAACCGATGCCCACAGCTACAAGGCCGAACTGGAAAAACTGGAGCAGCAACGAGCGCTCCGATCCGCATAAGCAATGACAGCATTGAAAACGACAAACCCCGCCATGAGCGGGGTTTGTCGTTGTGGCAGCCGTTAACTGCTTACCACATCAGATCATCAGGAATCTGATAGGCCGCATATGGATCGTCTTCAGCCGCCGCTTCTTCGGTTTGCACGTTCAGCTGCACGATGCGTTGCGGATCGCGCTCCTGGATCTTCAGGGCCGCCTCACGGGGGATTACTTCGTAACCGCCAGCATGGTGCACGATCGCCAGCGAGCCGTTGCTGAGCTTGTTGCGCATCAACGTGTTGACGCAAAGGCGCTTGACCTTCTTGTCGTCGACGAAGTTGTAGTAGTCCTCGGTGGTCAGCTTCGGCAGGCGCGAGACTTCGATCAATTGCTTGACCTGCGCGGCACGGGCCTTGGCCTCGGCCTTCTCCTGCTGCTGGCGGTTCAGCTCCTGGTCGCGCTTGACCTTTTCGGCCATGGCTTCCTGGGCCGCACGCTGCTGGGAATCATCGAGTTCGATCTGGCCTTTATGGGCCAGGCGCTGTTGTTTCTGCTTCTCTTTGCCGACCTGTTTGGCCTGCTTTTGGTTGACCAGCCCTGCCTTTAGCAACTGGTCGCGAAGGGAAATGCTCATGGTGCTTATTTCTCACTTAGGCCACTGCTCATCCGCAGCTGGGCAAATTCTTTTCCTGACGTTTGGCTTCGCCCCACAAGGCGTCCAACTCTTCAAGGGTGCAATCTTCTATGGGACGGTGGGTGTCGCGCAATGCCTGTTCGATAAAACGGAAGCGTCTTTCAAATTTGCTGTTGGCGCCGCGCAAGGCGGTTTCCGGATCGACTTTGAGATGACGCGCCAGATTGACCACGGAGAACAGCAAGTCGCCGACCTCATCGGCAATCGCTGCCGAGTCATTGTCGGCCATCGCTTCGAGCACTTCATCGAGCTCTTCGCGGACCTTGTCCAGCACCGGCAAGGCGTCCGGCCAGTCGAAACCGACCTGCCCTGCGCGCTTCTGCAACTTGGCGGATCGGGATAACGCCGGCAGCGCGGCGGGTACATCATCGAGCAAGGACAACTGTTCCGGCGCCGCGGACTTCTCGGCGCGCTCTTCGGCCTTGATCTCTTCCCAGCGCTGTTTGACCTGTTCCTCACTCAGTCGCGGAACGTCCAGCGGCGCGTACAGATCGCCTGTGGGGAACACGTGGGGATGACGACGGATCAGCTTGCGGGTGATGCTGTCGATGACACCGGCGAATTCGAAGCGCCCTTCTTCCCGGGCCAGTTGGCTGTAATAAACCACCTGGAACAGCAAATCGCCCAGCTCACCCTGCAGGTGATCGAAGTCGCCGCGCTCGATGGCGTCGGCGACTTCGTAGGCTTCCTCAAGGGTGTGCGGGACGATGGTCGCGTAGGTTTGCTTGATGTCCCACGGGCAGCCGAACTGCGGATCGCGCAGTCGGTTCATCAGGTGCAGCAAATCTTCAAGGCCGTACATCATTTATCTCTCACCACAAAACCTGTGGGAGCTGGCCTGCCAGCGATGGCATCACCTCGACTCTACTGAAAGACCGAGGTGCCTGCATCGCTGGCAGGCCAGCTCCCACACGGGGGCATCTTCAAGGGGTACGGTTACGCCGGGTTTCGATGATGTTCGGCAACTGGGATATCCGCCCCAGCAACCGTCCCAATGCATCCAGCCCCGGAATCTCGATGGTCAGGGACATCAACGCCGTGTTGTCCTCTTTATTCGAGCGGGTGTTGACCGCCAGCACGTTGATCCGTTCGTTGAGCAGCACTTGCGAGACGTCACGCAGCAAACCGGAACGGTCGTAGGCGCGAATGATGATGTCCACCGGATAGGTGAGCACCGGCACCGGGCCCCAGCTGACCTGGATGATCCGCTCTGGCTCGCGTCCGGCCAGTTGCAGCACCGAGGCGCAGTCCTGACGGTGAATGCTCACGCCACGGCCCTGGGTGATGTAACCGACGATCGCATCGCCCGGCAACGGCTGGCAGCAGCCCGCCATTTGGGTCATGAGGTTGCCGACACCCTGGATCTGAATATCGCCGCGCTTGCCCGGCTTGTAGCCGGTGGCCTTGCGCGGAATCAGCTCCAGCTGTTCGTTGCCGCGTTCCGGCTCGACCAGTTGCTGCGCCAGGTTCACCAGTTGCGCCAGGCGCAAATCGCCTGCGCCCAACGCGGCATACATGTCTTCGGCGGTTTTCATGTTGGCCTTGTCGGCCAGCTTGTCGAAATCCACCGCAGGCAAGCCAAGGCGACTGAGTTCGCGCTCGAGCAAGGTCTTGCCGGCCGCGACGTTCTGGTCGCGGGCCTGCAATTTGAACCAGTGAACGATCTTCGCCCGCGCCCGGGACGTGGTGATGTAGCCCAGGTTCGGGTTCAGCCAGTCGCGGCTCGGGGTGCCGTGCTTGCTGGTGATGATCTCGACTTGCTCACCGGTTTGCAGGCTGTAGTTGAGCGGTACGATGCGCCCGTTGATCTTCGCGCCACGGCAGTTGTGACCGATTTCGGTGTGCACGCGGTAGGCGAAGTCCAGCGGCGTCGCGCCTTTCGGCAAGTCGATGGCGTGACCGTCCGGCGTGAAGATGTACACCCGGTCCGGTTCGATATCGACCCGCAGTTGTTCCGCCAGACCACCAATGTCGCCCAGCTCTTCATGCCACTCGAGGACCTGACGCAGCCAGGAGATTTTCTCTTCGTAGTGGTTGGAACCGGATTTGACGTCGGTGCCTTTGTAGCGCCAGTGCGCGCAAACGCCCAGCTCGGCTTCTTCGTGCATGGCGTGGGTGCGGATCTGCACTTCCAGCACCTTGCCCTCAGGCCCGATCACCGCAGTGTGCAGCGAGCGGTAGCCGTTCTCTTTCGGGTTGGCGATGTAGTCGTCGAATTCCTTCGGGATGTGCCGCCACAAGGTGTGGACGATGCCGAGCGCGGTGTAGCAGTCGCGCATTTCCGGCACCAGCACGCGCACGGCGCGCACGTCGTAGATCTGACTGAACTCCAGGCCCTTGCGCTGCATTTTGCGCCAGATCGAATAGATGTGTTTGGCCCGGCCGCTGATGTCGGCCTCGACGCCAGTGGCCTGCAATTCGACTTTCAGCTGGTTCATCACATCGGCGATGAAGCGCTCGCGATCCAGACGCCGTTCGTGCAACAACTTGGCGATCTGTTTGTACTGATCGGGCTCGAGGTAACGGAAGGACAAGTCCTCCAGTTCCCACTTGATGTGACCGATACCGAGACGGTGGGCGAGCGGCGCGTAGATGTCGAAGACTTCACGGGCGACGCGGTTGCGCTTCTCGTCGTCTGCGGTTTTCACCGCGCGGATCGCGCAGGTGCGCTCGGCCAGTTTGATCAGCGCGACGCGCACGTCGTCGACCATGGCCACGAGCATCTTGCGCAGGTTTTCGACCTGGCCTTGCGTGCCCAGCACCAGGGATTGACGCGGGCTCAGGCTGGCGCTGATCGCCGCCATGCGCAACACGCCGTCGATGAGTTTGGCGACCACCGGACCGAAGCGCTGGCTCACGGCCGGCAGTTCGATCTGGCCTTCGCGCACGCCGCGGTACAGGACCGCGGCGACCAACGAATCCTGATCGAGTTTGAGGTCGGCGAGAATTTCGGCGATCTCAAGGCCCGTGCGGAAACTCGAGGTCCCTTCGGACCATAGATTCTTCGCCGCATTGGCTTGTTGTTCGGCGGTGCGAGCGAACTCGCACGCGTCCTTCAAGGCTTCGCGATCCAGTGCCAGATCGACACTGACCGCATGATCGAGCCAAGCCTCGAGGTTGATGCTGCCGTCCGTGTTGATCGGCTGGTGTGCTCTCACCTGTACCATCTTGCTTTACCTTCCCTACGACGCAGTTCAATGCGTCAAATCGCTGACCTTCGTTGCCGGGGATGCACTCGCGGGGCCAGGACGAGTGCTGCACGGGCGGGTCAGTCGGACCAGACGAGCCGTCCTAGCTCGCTTCAAATAACGCCATGGCCTCGACATGTGCCGTCTGAGGAAACATATCGAGAATCCCGGCACGTTTTAACCGGTAGCCCTGCTTGATCAATTCGACCGTGTCGCGCGCCAGAGTTGCAGGGTTGCACGACACATACACCAATCGTTCGGCGCCCAGGGCCTTGAGCTTGCGCACCACCTCGAAAGCACCGTCACGCGGTGGGTCCAAGAGTACCGCACAAAAGCCTTCCCGCGCCCATTCGGCATCGGTCACAGGCTGGGATAAATCGGCCTGAAAAAACGTCGCATTATGCAGATTGTTGCTAGCGGCGTTTGCAGCTGCCCGCTCGACCATAGCCTGCACACCTTCGACCGCCACCACTTCGCGAACGGCTTTGGCCAGCGGCAAGGCAAAGTTGCCCAACCCACAGAATAGATCGAGAACGCGTTCATCCGCTGTCGGCTTCAGCCAGTCCAGCGCCTGGGCGACCATGGCTTCATTGACCGCCGCGTTGACCTGAATGAAATCTCCCGGCCGGTACGCCAGGTTCAAATCCCACTGTTCAAGGCGATAGCCCAACGACTGATCGGCCTCGACCGGTTGCGGTTCACCTTCGCCATGCAGCCACAATTGAGCTTCATGAAACGCGCAGAATTCCTTGAGGATCGTCATATCGGCGTCGGACAACGGCGCCATGTGTCGCAGCAACACTGCCAAGGACGAACCACTGAACAATTCCACATGCCCCAGCGCCTGAGGTTTGCTCAAGCGCCGCAACATCTCGGGCAAGCGGGTCATGATCGGTTGCAAGGGCTGTACCAGCACCGGGCATTCGTTGATTGCAACGATGTCCTGGCTGCCCGCCGCGCGGAAACCGACTTCGAGCTTTTTCGCTTTCATGTCCCAGCGCACCGCTACACGGGCGCGACGGCGGTAAGCGAACTCCGGACCGCTCAACGGCGCTGCCCACTCTTCAGGTTCGACACCAGCGACCTTGGACAATTGCTCGGCAAGCATGCGCTGTTTCAGGGCGAGTTGTTCGGTATGAGGCAGATGCTGAACACTGCAGCCACCACAGCGACCGGCATGCGGACACGGCGCCGGGCGACGCATTTCGCTGGCCTGGAAAACGCGCTCGGTGCGTGCCTCGACCACTTTGCCGTGGGCCCCCAACACGCGCGCCTCGACTTCTTCACCGGCCAATGCGCCGAGAACGAACCAGGTACGACCTTCGAAAAACGCGATGCCGCGACCGTCATTTGCCAGGCGCTCGATGGTCAGGCGCTGCTTTTTGCCGGTCGGAATTTGCGGGGCCTTGCTGCCGCCGGTGGGCTGGAAGCGCAGGCCTCTCTCGTGCTTGGCCATCAGTTGGGCGCGTCGAAAATGCCGGTCGACAAGTAACGGTCGCCACGGTCGCAGATGATCGCGACGATCACCGCGTTTTCAACTTCTTTGGACAGGCGCAGCATGGCTGCCACGGCACCGCCCGAGGACACGCCGCAGAAGATGCCTTCTTCGCGGGCCAGGCGACGGGTCACGTCCTCGGCTTCGCTTTGCGCCATGTCGACGATGCGGTCCACGCGATCGGCCTGGTAGATCTTCGGCAGGTATTCCTGCGGCCAGCGACGGATGCCCGGAATCGCCGAGCCTTCCATCGGTTGCAGACCGACGATCTGCACGCTGTCACTCTGCTCTTTCAAGTAGCGCGACACGCCCATGATGGTGCCGGTGGTGCCCATCGAACTGACAAAGTGAGTGATGGTGCCCTCGGTCTGGCGCCAGATTTCCGGGCCGGTGGTGGTGTAGTGCGCTTCCGGGTTGTCCCCGTTGGCGAACTGGTCCAGCACCTTGCCACGGCCTTCGGCTTCCATTCGCTGAGCGAGGTCGCGAGCGCCTTCCATGCCTTCTTCCTGGGTCACCAGAATCAGCTCGGCGCCATAGGCCGTCATCGCGGCCTTGCGCTCGGCGCTGGAGTTGTCCGGCATGATCAGGATCATCTTGTAACCCTTGATCGCGGCGGCCATGGCCAGGGCGATCCCGGTGTTGCCCGAGGTCGCTTCGATCAGCGTATCGCCGACGTGGATCTGCCCGCGCAACTCGGCGCGGGTGATCATCGACAGCGCCGGACGGTCCTTGACCGAACCCGCCGGGTTGTTCCCTTCGAGCTTGAGCAAAAGGGTATTGCTGGTGGCACCGGGCAAGCGCTGCAAACGGACCAGCGGAGTGTTGCCGACGCAATCGGCGATGGTTGGGTACTGCAAGGTCATGGCGTATTCGCAATCCAGACTGCGGGGGCGCCTATCATACCGGCAAACGTTGGAAGGCCATATCACGCAAAGTGCGGTGCTTATGGCTTATGGGAATAAGCGGCTGGCTCAGTACTGGGCTGCCTGCGCAACATTCGCGGCCAAGCTCGATCAGAAATTCCTTGAGGCGTGCCGGCAAGTCCTGATGCAGATCGGTTTCGGCATGGGTACCGGACATGTAGTGTCGCGGAATATCTCAAGTGCCAAGGGGTGGGTTTGTTTCAGTACGGCGGAGACTTTTGCCGGTTGGGTGACGCTTCGCTCAATCAGGGCAGCCTTGAACTGTCGCTCAAGCTCGCGCTTCGACCATTTCTCCTGTACTGCCATGCGCAGGTAGAACTCGCGTTCTTCCGGGTGTTCACTCTGGCTTAGGACAATCATGTTATGAGTCCAAGGCAATTGCCTCACCAGTGGTGCAATGTTGTTCACTTAAGAGTGTCTTGAATCAAAGGAAACTTGTGGCGAGGGAGCTTGCTCCCGCTTGAGTGCATAGCACTCACAAAACTCGGCAATAGTTGTCAGATTTTTGGGGCCGCTATGCAGCCCAGCGCGAGCAAGCTCGCTCGCCACAAAGGTATGCACGATCCAAGAGCGCGCTTAAGTGAACAGCATTGCACCAGTGGTGAGACTTTTAAAATATCGGCGGTGGCTGGCGGGTTCTTCGCAAGCAGGCTAACTCCCACAGGAATAGCGCTACTCACACAATGTGTGGCCGCCCCACATCCACTGCGGGAGCGGGCTTGCCCGCGATGGCGTCATCACTGACAAACCCATCATCGGCCAATAGCCACATATTCAACCGCAACCCGGAACCCGCGTTCTCAGCCCAAAGCCGCCCGCCCTGCCGCTGCACTGCATTCCTGGCAATGCTCAACCCCAACCCGAACCCACCATTCCCGGGCCGCGACCCATCGAGCCGGGTGAAGGGCGAGAAAATCCGCTCCAGATCCTCTTCCGCCACCCCGCCCCCCTCGTCCTCGAGCCACAGGTGCCAGTGATCCCCCTCGCGCCGCCCATCCAAACGCACAACGCCGCCTTTGGGAGAATGACGAATGGCATTGCGCAGGATGTTTTCCAAGGCTTGCGCCAGGGTATTGAGATTGCCGCGCACCCAGCAGGAGGAATCCACCGCACACTGCAACTGGCCCAACGGGCAACAACTTTCATAGCAGGCGTTTTCCGTGAGCATTTCCCACAGCGCCTGAATCTGGATCGCTTCGTCGGGTAGCGGTGAGCGCTCGGTGTCGAGCCAGGCCAGTTGCAGCGTGTCCTCGACCAGACGCTGCATGCCATCGACTTCGCGGCCAATGCGTTCGCGCAGTTGCGTCAGGCTTTGCTCACCCTCGCTGGCCACCCGCAAACGGCTCAACGGCGTGCGCAACTCATGGGACAGGTCACGCAGCAACTGTTGTTGCAGGGCCACCGTACTTTGCAGGCGTTCGGACATGTGATCGAACGCGCGGCCCAGCTCACCCAGTTCATCTGAACGATTGGTGGTGCGATGTGACAGACGCACGCCCAGTTGATCGGCACGCCAGGCATTGGCCTGCTCGCGCAGTTGATTGAGCGGAACCACCAGCAATCGATACAACCCGACACACAGCAACAAGGTGAACAGCCCGGGAATCACGCCGTTGGTGATCACGCGCCAGAACACTCGGTAACGCCCAGGCATGAAACGCTGGGGCAATTCGATCACCAGGCTGCCGGCCGACGAGTCGCCGGGAAACGGTACGCGCAACCATGGCAAGCGTTTTTTGTGAATAGGCCAATCGAGACCGCGCAGGAAGGTCAGGTGCTGGATTTCCGGGCCCGTCAGCGGCTGGCTGCTCAATGACTGTAAATCACCACCGATAACGCCCGCCCAACCCGCTTCACGCTGGCGCATTTCCTGTAGCCAGGCATCGACACCGGCACTCTGCCCCTGTTGCCACGCCTGCTCGGCTTCGGCGGCATAACGCGCCAGTGTGCGTCGGGCTTCGTCCGACAAAAACTGGTTGCGCTCTTCCATGTAGCGGCCCCAGGACCAGCTCAACCAGATCATCAGCAGACAGAACGCCACCAGCAGACAGGCGAGTTTCCAGAACAGCGAATGCCGGCCCGGCAGGTCAGACCATTTCATCGGCGGCACTCAAGACATACCCCTTGCCCCAGACCGTGCGCACTTCCCGCTCGGTGTAGCCGATGGCCTTGAGCTTTCTGCGGATCTGGCTGACGTGCATGTCGAGGCTGCGGTCGTGGGCCGCATAGCCCCGTTGCAGCACGTGTTGATAAAGGAAGGCCTTGCTCAACACTTCATCGCCGTTGCGGTTGAGCGTGTCCAGCAAGCGGTACTCGCTGCGGGTCAGGCCGGCGGCGTGTTCGCCATAGAACACCTCGGAACATTCATCGTCGAAACGCAGGCTGTCTGCCGCCAGGGCAACAGGCGCGGGCGCGGGGCGACGATCCAGTGCGACGCGGCGCAGGATCGCTTCGATACGCACGCGCAATTCGGCCATGCTGAAGGGCTTGGGCAAGTAGTCATCGGCGCCGAGGCGGAAACCGCTGATGCGATCCGCCTCGGCCCCCAGCGCCGACATCAGCACCACCGGGGTGGAATGGCTCTGGCGCAATTGGGTCAGCACGTTCAGTCCGTTCATGCCCGGGAGCAGAATGTCCATCAACACCACATCGAAGGCTTGTTTACGAGCCATCGCCAGCCCCTCCTGCCCGTTCTGGCACCAGGTCACCTGAAAACCGCTGCGGCCCAGCTGCTCGTGAACATAGGCACCGAGCACCAGGTCGTCTTCGATGGAAAGAATGCGGGGATGGACGACAGAAATGGGAGTCATGAGTATCTGCAAATAATTCTCAGTTGACGATTATTCAAGATTGCCTCGCCGGGGGCAACCCAAGGTTTTCCCGCGACACCAAAGCATTGAACGGCCCGACGAATGACGTCATCAATTTTACGAAGATTGCCCGCAAGCAAATCGCTACACTGCGCAAGTGGCGCGTGCCGGATGTACGCGCAGGTCCTAAATGGCTGGATGCAGGAGAAAGGCGTGCTCAAGAAACTGGGAATTAAAGGCCGCGTGCTGTTGCTGACCTTGCTTCCGACCAGCCTGATGGCCCTGGTGCTGGGCGGTTATTTCACCTGGATGCAGCAGTCCGACCTGCAGACCCAACTCATGCAGCGTGGCGAAATGATCGCCGAGCAGCTCGCGCCTCTCGTGGCCCCGGCCATGGGTCACAAGGACACCGAACTGCTGGAACGCATCGCCACGCAATCCCTGGAAACCGCAGACGTGCGCGCGGTGACGTTCCTCGCCCCGGACCGTACGCTGCTCGCCCATGCCGGTCCGACCATGCTCAATCAGGCGCCATTGGGCAATGGCTCGCAGATGCTGCGCCGCAGTGGCAATGATGCGACGCGTTACCTGCTGCCAGTGTTCGGCAAGCATCGCAATCTGGCCGGCGACCTGATTCCCGAGGAAGCCGACCGCCTGCTGGGCTGGGTCGAACTCGAACTGTCCCACAACGGCATGCTGCTGCGCGGTTATCGCAGCCTGTTCGCCAGCCTTTTATTGATCGGAGCGGGCCTCGCCGGTGCGGCGCTGCTGGCGTTGCGTATGGGCCGGACCATCAACCGGCCGCTGAGCCAGATCAAGCAAGCGGTGGCGCAACTCAAGGACGGCCATCTGGAAACCCGCCTGCCGCCCCTCGGCAGTCAGGAGCTGGATGAGCTCGCGTCCGGCATCAACCGCATGGCCGGCACCCTGCAAAACGCCCAGGAAGAATTGCAGCACAGCATCGACCAGGCCACCGAAGACGTGCGCCAGAATCTGGAAACCATCGAAATCCAGAACATCGAGCTGGACCTGGCGCGTAAAGAGGCCCTGGAAGCGAGCCGGATCAAATCCGAGTTCCTGGCCAACATGAGCCATGAAATCCGCACGCCGCTCAACGGCATTCTCGGTTTCACCCACCTGCTGCAAAAAAGCGAGCTGACCCCGCGCCAGCTCGATTACCTGGGCACCATCGAGAAATCCGCCGACAGCCTGCTGGGGATCATCAACGAGATCCTCGACTTCTCGAAAATCGAGGCCGGCAAGCTGGTGCTCGACCATATTCCGTTCAACCTGCGCGATTTGCTCCAGGACACCCTGACCATCCTCGCCCCGGCCGCCCACGCCAAACAGCTGGAGCTGGTGAGCCTGGTGTATCGCGACACGCCGCTGTCGCTGGTCGGCGATCCGCTGCGACTCAAGCAGATCCTCACCAACCTGGTGAGCAACGCAATCAAGTTCACCCGCGAGGGCACGATCGTCGCCCGCGCCATGCTCGAAGAAGAACACGAAGACAGCGTGCAGCTGCGCATCAGCATTCAGGACACCGGCATCGGCCTGTCGAACGAGGACGTGCGGGCGCTGTTCCAGGCTTTCAGCCAGGCCGACAACTCGCTGTCCCGGCAACCCGGCGGCACCGGTTTGGGATTGGTGATTTCCAAGCGTTTGATCGAACAGATGGGCGGCGAGATCGGCGTCGACAGCACACCGGGCGAAGGCTCCGAATTCTGGATCAGCCTGAGCCTGCCGAAAACCCGTGACGATGCCGAAGACCTGCCCGGTCCGCCGCTGCTCGGGCGTCGCGTGGCCGTGCTGGAGAACCACGAACTGGCGCGCCAGGCGTTGCAGCATCAACTGGAAGACTGTGGCCTGGAAGTGACGCCGTTCAACACCCTGGAAAGCCTGACCAATGGCGTGACCGGCGCGCACCAGACCGATCAGGCGATCGATCTCGCCGTGCTCGGCATCACCAGCAACGACATGCCGCCGGAACGCCTGAACCAGCACATCTGGGACCTCGAACACCTCGGCTGCAAGGTGCTGGTGTTGTGCCCGACCACCGAGCAGACGCTGTTTCACCTTTCGGTGCCCAACCCGCACAGCCAGCTTCAAGCCAAACCGGCCTGCACCCGCAAGCTGCGCCGGGCCTTGTCCGATCTGGTCAATCCGCGCCAGCAACGCAGCGACCCCGGCGAACCGGTGTCCAGCCGTGCGCCGAAGGTGCTGTGTGTGGACGACAACCCGGCCAATCTGTTGCTGGTGCAAACCCTGCTTGAAGACCTGGGCGCCAAGGTTCTCGCAGTGGAAAGCGGTTACGCCGCAGTCAAAGCGGTGCAGACCGAGACGTTCGATCTGGTGTTGATGGACGTGCAGATGCCCGGCATGGACGGGCGCCAGAGCACCGAAACCATTCGCCAGTGGGAAAGCGAACGGCATTGCACGCCATTGCCGATCGTGGCCCTCACCGCCCACGCCATGGCCAACGAAAAACGCGCGCTGCTGCAAAGCGGCATGGACGATTACCTGACCAAGCCGATCAGCGAACGGCAACTGGCGCAGGTGGTGTTGAAGTGGACCGGCCTGGCGCTGCGCAATCAAGGGCCGGATCGTTCCAGCGACAGCCATGGCGGCAGCCACGAGTTGCAGGTGCTGGATCACGAAGAAGGGTTGCGCCTGGCTGCCGGCAAGGCGGATCTGGCAGCGGACATGCTGGCGATGTTGCTGGCGTCCCTGGAAGCCGACCGCGAAGCGATCCGCGTGGCCCGCGAGATCAACGACCACAATGCCCTGATCGAACGGGTGCATCGCCTGCATGGGGCGACCCGTTATTGCGGCGTGCCGCAACTGCGCGCGGCCTGCCAGCGCAGCGAAACCCTGCTCAAGCAACAAGACCCGAAAGCGCCCGGCGCACTGGAAGACCTCGACCGCGCCATCAATCGCCTGGCGGCTCATGCCCGTATAAATGCTTGACGCAGCGCAAGGAGGCCGGACACCACTGCGCCAGGCTCCCACAGGATCGGGACAAGGAGAAAAATATGCGTACGATTCTTTTCAGCAGCCAGACCTACGACCGCGACAGTTTTCTCGACGCCGACCTCCCCGCCGGCATCGAGCTGCACTTTCAATCCGCGCGACTGAGCCTGGACACGGCGGCGCTGGCGGAACATCACGAGGTGGTCTGCGCTTTCATCAATGATGACCTCAGTGCGCCGGTGCTCGAACGTCTTGCGGCCGGCGGCACACGCCTGATCGCCCTGCGTTCGGCCGGGTACAACCATGTCGACCTTGCGGTAGCGAAGCGTCTGGGGTTGTCGGTCGTGCGGGTTCCGGCCTACTCGCCCCATGCCGTGGCCGAGCATGCGGTGGCGTTGATCCTGGCGCTCAACCGGCGCCTGCATCGCGCCTACAACCGAACTCGCGAAGGGGATTTCAGCCTCCATGGGCTGACCGGGTTTGACCTGGTGGGCAAGACGGTCGGCGTAGTCGGCACGGGGCAGATCGGCGCGACCTTCGCGAAAATCATGAACGGTTTCGGCTGTGAGCTACTGGCTTACGACCCTTACCCCAATCCGCAGGTCGAAGCCCTCGGCGCACGTTATCTGAGCTTGCCGCAGCTGCTGGCCGAGTCGCAGATCATCAGCCTGCATTGCCCGCTCAACGCACAGAGCAAACACCTGATCAACCGCGAATCACTGGCGCACATGCAACCCGGTGCCATGTTGATCAACACCGGGCGTGGCGGTCTGGTGGACACGCCGGCGCTGATCGACGCGTTGAAGGATGGTCAACTCGGTTATCTGGGGCTGGACGTGTATGAGGAGGAAGCGCAGCTGTTCTTCGAGGACCGATCCGATTTGCCGTTGCAGGATGATGTGCTGGCACGCCTGCTGACCTTCCCGAATGTGATCGTCACCGCACACCAGGCCTTCCTGACCCATGAAGCCCTGGGCGCCATTGCCGCGACAACGTTGCAGAACATTGCAGCCTGGGCGGCAGGCAATCTGCAAAATCAGGTCGAGGCTGGCTGAACCGGATCGAAGGTCACTTCCCTGCGCGGTGCGGCGTCGATGTCCGTGCTAGCATGCCGCGCATATTTGGAGGACCCATGGTCGAACACGATTTCCGCTATAGCCTGATGAACCCGCAACACACCCTCACCGAATGCCGCGCCCTGGTGCCGGGGCGTTATCAAGTCACCGGCAACGGCGGCTCGATACGCAACAATGACGTGCTGGTCGTGACCCTCAAAGGTGCCAGGGACTTGTCCATGCGCCTGACCGTCGAAACGGTTCGCCACCTGATCAACCCGCCCGGCCAATGGGTCGCGGTGGCCAGTGGCCCGGTGTTCGGCGAACTGGCGATCCACACCTGGAAAGTCAACTGCGACAGTTGTGCCAAAGAGCTCAGCTTCGAGTTCGCGGTGGATGCCAAGCTGGGCAACAAGGCCGAAAAACCCGCCGCTACTGCGCGGATTGCGGAGTTGGGCTGGAAGTCGGTCGGCGAGAAACACCTGTGCCCGAAATGCCAGGAGCCTGCGTGATGAAACGCCTTGCCCTGACCGCGATGGTCGGCGCCAGCCTGCTGGGCTGCGCCGCTGAACCGGTGCAATTGCAGCAGAATCGCAGCTACATTCTGGAATGGATCGGCGAACGTCCGCTGATGGATTACAGCCACCTGACCGTCACCCTCGGTGAAGACGGTCGCGCCTACGGCAATGGCGGCTGCAATCACTGGTTCGCACCGTACACGCTCGACGGCGACAAGCTGAGCTTCGGCAAGGTCGGCAGTACTCGCAAACTGTGCGCGCCGGCGCTCATGGAACAGGAAAAGCGCTTCCTCCAGGCCCTGGAAAACGTACAGCGCTGGGATGTTTCGCCAATCGACCAGATGCGCTTCTGGCCGGCTGAAGGCAAGCCGTTGCGTTGGTGGCTTGAAGAGGGGTAAATCCCCTCTGCCGAACCCAGGTGATTTACTGTGGCAGGAGCTTTTGTGGCGAGGGGATTTATCCCCGTTGGACTGCGCAGCAGTCCCTTTTTTGGGGCCCTTCGCGACCCAACGGGGATAAATCCCCTCACCACAAAAGCCCCCTGCCCACAAATGCCCTGCGTAATCAGTTGGTCGCCTGCAACGCCTCAAGCTTCGCCATCACCCCCGCCGCCGTCTGCTCGCCCATCAGCTGTTCGCGCACCTTGCCCTTGTTATCGATGATGTACGTCACCGGCAACGCCTCGCTGCGCGGCAATTCAAACAGCTCCGCCGGATCCGACGCCAACACAGTGAACCGGATCCCCAGTTTCTCACTGGCAGTTTTCAGCTCTTCGCCCTGCACATTGTCGAAGTTGACCCCGAACACACCGATCTTCCTGTCCTTCAACTGATCGGCCAGCCCGTTCAGTTCCGGGATCTCGGTCCGGCACGGACCACACCATTCGGCCCAGTAATTGAGCACCAGCCATTGTTTGTCCAGACGTTCGGCGGCGACTTTATGGCCGTTCTGATCGATGCCATAGTCGTTGCCGCAGCCCCCCAGTATCAGCGTTCCGAAGATCGCCAGTGCCGCTGCCAGTCGCCTTGTCATGTCGTGATCCTTGTTCAAAATTGAATGCGCCTGCGACCCATCGCCTCCCAAGGTTCTGGATTACGCGCTGCACAGTTAGAATAGCCGCCACCTTACGCAAGATGCGACCCGCCCATGACCGATCTGACGCTTTATCACAACCCGCGCTGCTCGAAATCCCGCGGTGCGCTCGAACTGCTCGAAGCCCGTGGCCTGACCCCGACCGTGGTCCGCTACCTCGAGACCCCGCTGGACGCCGCGCAATTGCAGGGCCTGCTGAAAAAGCTCGGCCTCAACGCCCGGCAACTGCTGCGCACCGGTGAGGACGAGTACAAAACCCTCAACCTCGCCGACGCCAGCCTGAGCGAGGCGCAATTGATCGCCGCCATCGCTGCACACCCGAAACTCATGGAGCGGCCGATTCTCGAAGTCGGCGACAAAGCCATCATCGGCCGTCCGCCGGAGAACGTGCTGGAGTTGCTGCCGTGAGCGCGCCGTACATTCTGGTTCTGTATTACAGCCGCAGCGGCTCGACCAATGAAATGGCCCGGCAGATCGCCCGTGGTGTCGAGCAGGCCGGGATGGAAGCGCGCCTGCGCACCGTGCCGGCAATCTCCACCGAATGCGAAGCGGTGTCACCGGACATTCCGGACGAAGGCGCACTGTACGCCAGCCTCGACGACCTGAAAAACTGCGCCGGCCTGGCCCTTGGCAGTCCGACGCGTTTCGGCAACATGGCTGCACCGCTCAAGTATTTCCTCGACGGCACCAGCAACCTGTGGCTGACCGGTGCCCTGGTGGGCAAACCGGCCGGTGTGTTCACCTCCACCGCGAGCCTGCATGGCGGCCAGGAAACCACGCTGTTGTCGATGATGCTGCCGTTGTTGCACCACGGCATGCTGATCACCGGCCTGCCTTACAGCGAATCCGCGCTGCTGGAAACCCGTGGCGGCGGCACGCCGTACGGCGCCAGTCATCACGCCGGCGCCGATGGCAAACTCGGTTTGAATGAACATGAAGTGGCGCTGTGCCGGGCCTTGGGTCTGCGGCTGGCGAAGACTGCGCAAAAGTTGGTGGGCTGACATGGCCAAAAAGCCGAAGGTGCTGCCTTCCATTGAATGGCTCGAACCACGGGTTCGGGCGATGCGCGTCATCAGTCTGCTGTGCTACTTCGGTCTGGTGGGATTGCTCTGCGTCTACTACCTGATGGTCGCTGACCTGCATGGCGCGCGACCGTGGGTGATTTTGCTGATCGAACTGGTGCCGCTGCTGTTGCTGGCGCCGGGGATGATCATCGGCAGCGCGCGTGGGCATTCGTGGATGTGCTTTGTGGTGAACCTGTATTTCATCAAGGGCGCACTGGCCGCGTATGACCCGAACCGACAGCTGTTCGGCTTGCTGGAGATGGGCGCGAGCCTGGCGGTGTTTTGTTCGGCGCTGCTGTATGTGCGGTGGCGGTTTCAGTTGAACCGCAAGTTGGCGGGTGAAGGCGAGACCTCCGCCGCCTGACAGATAGCAATCGCCAGCAGGCGGGCTCTCACATTGGATCTGTGGCGTACACAAGTCCCCTGTGGGCGCCAGCCTGCTGGCGATGGCAACAACTCGGTCTCAATGATTGACGGTGTAAGCCAGCATCATTGAAATCTGGCTCATCGGCCGCCCACCGCTTTCCTCATGCCACTGATTGAACACCCCCTGCACCGTCGCCAGGTCCCGCAGGCTGGTCGGTACCTTGTCGACGATCTTCTGCGCGTTCAACGCCGCCACCACATCGTAGCTCGGCACAAACGTGTCCTTGCCGACCATCCGCAAGAACCGCGGTGCCGACAACCCACCCAGTTGATGCCCGCGTTTTTTCAGGTACGTCCACAACCCGACGATATCCATCACCGGCCAATCAGCGATCAACGCGCCAAAGCTGCCCTGCTCATGCGCCACGTCCAGCACGAACTGCGCATTGCGCGGCACGCTCTTGAGTTTGCCGAGGTGGCGGATGATTCGCGCGTCCTGCATCAGGCGTTCAAGGTGTTCGGCGCTCATCAGCACGACTTTTTCCGGGTCGAACTTGAAGAACACGTCTTCGAAGGCCGGCCACTTGGCGTCCACCAGGCTGTGCTTGAGCCCGGCGCGGAACACGCGCAGCGCCATGGTCGAGAGGTAGCGGTCGTCGCTGATCTTGCGCAATTGCGCCGCGGTCTTGGGAACGGGCAGATGGGCTTCCAGTTCAGCTGCTGAACCGAAGCGGTTCAGACAGTATTCGTGCAGCCACTTGTAATCGCGCATGCCCTCTCCTGACGAGTAAGTAAATAGACCACTTTTGGGAGCCAGCCTGCTGGCGATGGCGGCGGGACAGTCAACGTCTGCCCCACAGCTCTCGCCAGCAGGCTGGCTCCCACAATGATTGTGTTTAGAGGTTTAAAACGTTGACGAAGCGCGAAGCCGCCGTTTCATCGATCTTGAGGCTGGTGAAGTCGAACAGGTTGCGGTCCGCCAGTTGCGACGGGATCACATTCTGCAGGCTGCGGAATATGCTTTCGGTACGGCCCGGCGTCTTGCGCTCCCAGTCCTGCAGCATTTCCTTGACCACCTGACGCTGCAGGTTTTCCTGAGAACCGCAGAGGTTGCACGGGATGATCGGGAACTGCTTGAAGTCCGAGTAGGCCTGAATGTCTTTTTCGTTGCAGTAGGCCAGCGGGCGGATCACCACGTTGCGGCCGTCGTCGGCACGCAGCTTCGGCGGCATGGCCTTGAGCGAGCCGTTGAAGAACATGTTGAGGAAGAACGTCTCGACGATGTCGTCGCGATGATGACCGAGGGCCATTTTGGTCGCGCCGATTTCATCGGCAAAGGTGTAGAGCGTGCCACGACGCAGGCGTGAGCACAGCGAACAGGTGGTCTTGCCTTCCGGGATCAGCTCCTTGACCACCGAGTAAGTGTCTTTCTCGACGATGTGGTATTCGATGCCCAGGGTCTTGAGATAAGCCGGCAGCACGTCTTCAGGGAAACCCGGCTGCTTCTGGTCCATGTTCACGGCGACGATCTCGAACCTGATCGGCGCGACCTTCTGCAAATGCATCAGCACATCGAGCATGGTGTAGCTGTCCTTGCCACCGGACAGGCAGACCATGACCTTGTCGCCGTCTTCAATCATGTTGAAATCGGCAACGGCCTCACCGGCCTGACGGCGAAGGCGCTTTTGCAGTTTGTTCTGGTTGACCGTGAGAGTGCCCATGACGCGAAATCCGTGAGGTGTGACGAAAGGCCGGCATTTTACGCAAAAACCCGCTTTCGGCGAATAGCCTGAACCCAGCATACCCCTCTGTGGTGAGGGAGCTTGCTCCCGCCGGGTCGCGCAGCGGCTCCAAACCATCCACCCTCGTTGTGTCAGGTATACCGCGTCGGCTGTTTTTGCGACTGCTGCGCAGCCGAGCGGGAGCAAGCTCCCTCGCCACAGGAGGGTGTACAAGTCCCAGCGGCAATTAACAGCTGTGTTTACAGCGCGATTTGCTCTAACGCCTCTGCACTATTGCAAGTAACTCCTTTCTATACTGCGACATAAGGTCGCACACATATCCAGACCTTTACTTACTTGGCCACTTTGGCCTGTAGGCGCTCCGCTGGGGGGCGACGGTAAAAACAAGAGGAGTGACTGGCATGATCCATCACGTAGTGGGGCTCTTCACCCACCCCGACCAGGAATGGAAAGAAATCCGTGGCGACCAAGAGGAAAGCATCAGCCACATGTACCTGACCCACACGCTGATTCTGGCGGCGATCCCCGCCGTGTCGGCGTTTATCGGCACCACACAGGTCGGCTGGGTCATCGGCAATCGAGCGCCGGTGATGTTGACGACAGAAAGCGCGCTATGGATGACGATCATGTCGTACCTGGCGATGCTCGGCGGCGTTGCCGTGATGGGTGCGTTCATCCACTGGATGGCGCGCACCTATGACGCCAATCCGAGCCTGGCCCGTTGCGTTGCGTTTGCGACCTATACCGCGACCCCGCTGTTCATTGGCGGCCTCGCGGCGCTTTACCCACACATGTGGCTGGGGATGATCGTCGGAACGGCAGCCATCTGCTACACCGTGTACCTGCTGTATGTGGGGCTACCCACTTTCATGAACATTCCATCAGACGAGGGATTCCTGTTTTCAAGTTCGGTGCTCGCCGTAGGGCTGGTGGTGCTGGTGGCCATTATGGCGTTCACGGTGATTGTCTGGGGACTCGGCGTGGGGCCGGTCTATACGAATTAGCAACACACCACCCAAAAACAAGATCTGCCAACTCAGGCCGCCGCAAGGCGGCCTTCTAATGCGTGGGGGGAACGACCACTCGGCACCTGAGCGATTCGCAAGCCACGAAGGTTGCGGCATACTCGACGTCTCTGGAGATCCATCAAGCATGCCCGAGCAACTCAATACCCGCGTCGAAGACTGTTTCCAACAAGCCGAATCCTTTTTCAAACGAACCTTCAAACGCCCCGTGGTGAGCCTCAAGCTGCGCGGGCAGAAAGCCGGCGTCGCGCATCTGCACGAGAACCTGCTGCGCTTCAATCCGCAGTTGTACCGGGAAAACACCGAAGACTTCCTCAAACAGACCGTGGCCCATGAGGTCGCACACCTGATTGCTCATCAGCTGTTTGGCGATCGTATTCAGCCCCACGGTGAGGAATGGCAACTGATCATGCGCGGCGTGTATGAATTGCCGCCCAATCGTTGCCACACCTATGACGTCAAGCGTCGCAGCGTGACTCGCTATATCTACAGGTGCCCGTGCGCCGGCAGTGATTTTCCGTTTTCGGCGCAGCGGCACAGCCTGGTGCGACAGGGGCGGCGGTATTTGTGCCGCCGATGCCGGAACACGTTGGTGTTCAGTGGAGAGATGCGGGTCGAGTAGTTGGATTTTTGGTGTTTGGGCCGACCTCATCGCCAGCAGGCTGGCTCCCACAGGGAATCATTGATGCGCATTGTGGGAGCCAGCCTGCTGGCGATGGCGGCCTTACAGTCACTAAAGAATCACCTTGGCACCCCGCAACTCGGCAATCCGCTCAGCACCCAACCCCAACTCCCCCAACACCTGATCCGTATGCTGCCCCAGCGCCGCACCCATATGCCGAGGCTCGGGCAACCCGTCCGAAAATTTCAACGGACACGCCATCTGCGCCTGGCTTGTCCCGTCCCCCCGCGGCACCTCGGTCACCACGTCCCGAGCGCTCAACTGCGGATGCCGGACCGCTTCGCTCAAGCTCAACACCGGCTCGACGCACGCGTCCATCTCGGAAAACAGCGCACACAACTCGGCAAAATCGTGTTTCTCGAATTCGGTCTTCAGCGCGTCCTTGAGCTTCTTTTGCTGGGCAGGTTGAGGCGACAAGCCCAGGGCCGCCAACTCCTCAAACCCCAACGCCGTGCACAGCTGTTTCATGAAGGCCGGCTCCAGACTGCCCACCGATAACCAGCGGCCATCCCGCGACCGGTAATAATCGTAAAAGCTGCCGCCATTGAGCATCTGATCTTCCCTGCCCGGCTCCTCGCCGCAGGCCAGATAACCTGCACCGGCCATGGCGTTCAGGCTGAACGCGCAGTCGGTCATGCTCACATCCAGATGTTGCCCCAACCCGCTCTGCTGCCGGGCGATCACCGCTGCCAGCAGGCCTATCACGCCGTGCAACGAGCCACCGGCGACATCCGCCACTTGCATGCCCAAGGGTAACGGACCGTTCTCGACGCGGCCGGTGTAGCTCGCCAGCCCCGACAGCGCCAGGTAATTGATGTCGTGGCCGGCGCGGTCCTTGTAGGGGCCGGTTTGCCCGTAACCGGTGATCGACACGTAGATCAGCTTCGGGTTGATCGCCTTCAGCGCTTCATAGCCCAGACCCAGGCGTTCCATGACGCCGGGGCGGAACTGTTCCAGGACGATGTCGTAGTCCTTCAACAACTGCTTGATGATCTCCAGCGCCTCGGGCTGCTTGAGGTCCAGCGCGAGGCTGCGTTTGTTGCGATTGAGGTAGGCGTGACTGGCCGACACGCCCTGGTCATGGGGTGGCAGCACACGCAGCAGGTCCATGCGGGTCGGCGATTCGATGCGCAACACCTCGGCGCCCATGTCGGCCAGTAACAGCGAGGCAAACGGCCCCGGCAGCAGAGTCGAGAAATCCAGAACCTTGAGTGATGCCAGTGGGCCGAGCATGAGCGATCTCCGTGAACGATGCTTCCAGCCTAGGCAGGCAACGCGATTGCAGCAATCACCTGATGTGTCAGCAACTGTGACCGTTACGCTCAAATCGCAGGCATGAAAAAACCCGCCGAAGCGGGTTTCTTCATGACAACGCGTGTTACTTGACGTTGCTTGGGGTTGGGCCTTCGGCCACGCCCAGGTCGTCTTCTTCACGAGTGTCGGAGATACCGCGACCACCGGAAGCCAGCTCTACTTGCAGCTTGTCTTCGTCCAGCTCTTTCACCCACTTGGCCACGACCAGGGTCGCAACAGCGTTACCAACCAGGTTGGTCAGTGCACGGGCTTCGGACATGAAGCGATCGATACCAAGGATCAGCGCCAGGCCGGCAACCGGCAGGTGGCCAACGGCGGACAGGGTGGCGGCCAGCACGATGAAGCCGCTGCCGGTTACGCCCGCAGCACCTTTGGAGGACAGCAACAGCACCAGCAACAGGGTGATCTGGTGGGTGATGTCCATATGGGTGTCGGTCGCCTGAGCGATGAACACAGCGGCCATGGTCAGGTAGATCGAAGTACCGTCGAGGTTGAACGAATAACCCGTAGGAATCACCAGACCCACAACGGATTTCTGTGCACCCAGGCGCTCCATCTTGATCAGCATGCGTGGCAAAGCCGATTCTGAAGACGAAGTACCCAGCACGATCAGCAGTTCTTCACGGATGTAGCGAATCAATTTGATCACGCTGAAGCCGTGTGCGCGGCAGATGCCGCCCAGTACGACGAGCACGAACAGGACGCAGGTGATGTAGAAGCAGATCATCAGTTGACCAAGCTGTACCAGCGAGCCCACACCGTAAGCACCAATGGTGAAGGCCATGGCACCGAAGGCACCGACCGGCGCGAGTTTCATGATCATGTTGATGATGTTGAACATCACGTGAGCGAAGCGATCGATAAAGTCCAGGACCGGCTTGCCGTACGCACCCAGGCGATGCAGGGCGAAACCGAAGATCACCGAGAACATCAGAACTTGCAGGATATCGCCGTTGGCGAAAGCGCCGACGATGGTGTTCGGGATCACATTGAGGATAAAGGCGACGATGCTCTGGTCTTTACCGGCCGAGATGAAGCCAGCGATTTTGCTGGTGTCCAGAGTCGTTACGTCGATGTGCATGCCGGCGCCCGGTTGCACGACGTTGACCACGACCAGACCGATCAGCAAGGCGATAGTGGAAACGATTTCGAAGTACAACAGCGCATAACCGCCGGTCTTGCCGACCGATTTCATGTTCTGCATGCCGGCGATACCGCTGACGACCGTACAGAAGATGATTGGCGCGATGACCATTTTGATCAGTTTGATGAACCCGTCACCCAGCGGCTTGAGGGCCACACCGGTCTGCGGGTAGAAGTGACCAAGCAGGATGCCGATGGCGATGGCAACGATCACCTGGAAATACAGGGATTTGTACAGTGGCTGACGAGTCGTCATTGCAAAGTTCCTCAAGAGTGTCCCGCGACAACATCCATCTGTTGTCAACGAGCCCTCATTTGCGAACCCTCCTGCACTGGAGGGATTTGTTTTGTCGAGCTGCGCAACGGCAGGCTTCTGCTCGTTGTATCGCAAGTGGCGTGCCACCTTGGCCAAAACAACCGCAAGCCTTTGACATCAGGGGTTACAGGTTCAACGCGTTATAGATTCGCTAAACAACAGTGGCGGATTTCCGCCCATCCGCCCAACCTCGTCCTGCAATTTGGCGGATATCCGCCTTGTCCATTGCCGGACCCGACGACTACCATCCGTCGTTCAATAGACGGACCTGCCTTCTATGCGCGAACGCACCATTGCCAGTCATTTCGCCCGTGCCGCCCTCGGTGGCGCGCGTCGGCTGGGTCATGATTGTTCAAACCTGTTGCAACAACTCGGTATCAGCCCCGAGTTGCTGGAAGAACCGCGTGCGCGCATTGCGCCTGAGCAGTTCACCCGTTTGATCCAGGGATTGTGGCTGGCACTCGACGACGAGTACCTCGGCTTCGGGCCGGTCCCGAGTAAAACCGGCAGTTTCGCGATGATGTGCCATGCGCTGATTCACTGCCGCAATCTCGACAGGGCACTGCATCGCGGCTTACTGTTTTACAGCCTATTCCCCGGTGGTCCACGTCTGGCCCTGACCCGCGAAGACGAAATGATCCGCCTGAGCCTCGACGATTCGCAGTTTTGCGACCCGGACCATTTCCTCACCGAGAGCCAGTTGATGGTCTGGCATCGCCTCGGCAGCTGGCTGATCGGCCAGCGCATCCGGCTGGAGCAGGCGACGTTCAGTTACCCGCGACCCGCGCACGGCGCCGAATACGACTTGCTGTTCCCCTGCCCGATGGAATTTTCGGCGGCGCAGAGCAGCCTGGTATTCCACAGTCGCTACCTGCATATGCCGTTGTTGCAGGACGAGCGCACCCTCAAGCATTTCCTCGAACGCTCGCCCGCCGACCTGTTGTCGCGCCCCGACGACGGAGACAGCCTGAGCAGTCAGTTGCGCCGCTTGCTCAGCCGCGACAGCGCTCGCTGGCCGGACCTGGAAACGGTGGCCGCCCATCTGCACATCAGCCCGCAGACGCTGCGTCGGCATTTGCGTGAAGAGGGCTCGAGTTTTCAGGAGTTGAAGGATCAGTTGCGCCGGGACATCGCGATTTATCACTTGGGTCGTGCGGACCTGTCGTTGCAGCAGATCGCCGAGCAGTTGGGGTTTTCCGAGCCTTCGGCGTTTCATCGGGCGTTCAAGAAGTGGACCGGGCTGACACCGGGGGCTTATCGCGCCCAGGAGAGCTGATTTTTTGTAGTGAATTTACGGGCCTCACGCGGGCTTGCCCGCGAAGAGGCCCGAAAGAACACTAATGAATTCAGGTCAAACCACCGGAAAATGAATCCGGAACGCTGCGCCGCCCATGGGTGAATCACCCAGGGTCAACTTGGCGTTGTAGCTCTCGATGATGTCCTTGACCACCGCCAACCCGATCCCCTGCCCCGGATGCTGACGGTCCAGCCGCTCGCCGCGCTGCAGAATCCGCGCACGCTGATCCGGCGGCACACCCGGCCCGTCGTCCTCGACGCACAACTCGATCCCGCTCAAGGTTTCGCGCACGCTGATGCGCACTTCGCCGAGGCACAGGCGATAGGCGTTCTCCAGCAAGTTGCCCAGCATTTCCAGCAAGGCACCCTGCTCGATCGGCACATAACAGTGTTCCGGAAGATCGAAAGCCACCCGCACGCGCTTGTCGCGGTAGACCTTGTCCAGCGTATCGCAGAGGCTTTGCAGCACCGGCCGCAGCCGCACCTGATGACGCACCAGACCGCTTTTGCGCAGGCTGGCGCGCTGCAACTGATAGCTGATCTGTTGGCTCATACGCTCGATCTGGGTTTGCAGCACCCAGGCCTGATCACGATCCTCCGGGCGCTGCGCCATGTCCTCGCTAACCCCCTGCAACACGGTCAACGGGGTTTTCAGGCTGTGGGCCAGGTCGTCGAGGGAATCGCGATAACGGCTGCGTTGTTCACGCTCGCTGTGCAGCAAGCGGTTGAGGGAGCCGGTCAGGCGCAGCAGTTCCCGCGGGTGCTGTTCGCTGAGGCTTTCGCGGGTGCCGCTTTCGATTTCGTCGAGTTCCTGGCTGAGCCGACGCAGCGCCTGCAAACCCCAGGTCAGGCCGATCCACAGCAAGGCGAGCAGCACCAGCAGCGCGGCGCCGAAGCCGAGGTAAAGATTTTCCCGCAGACCTTCGAGGGTGACTTCGTACTCGCGCACCGGTTGCAGCGCAACGATGCTGAACGCCGCGCTTTTGCCGCCGAGCAGTTTGACTTCGACGTCATAGACGAAGAATTCCTGACCGTCGGCTTCTCTGATCCTCGCGAACTCGTTACCGCGCCCGTCATAACGCGGTTTGTAATTGATGTTCTCTTCCCGAGTCCCCTTCGAGCGCCACACCAGGTGGCCTTCGCGGTCATAGATGTAGCCGAGCAAACGGTTGTCGGTGAGGTTGAAGCGCTCATCGGGCAACTGCGCCGGCATCTGCAGGTGATTGCCCTCGACCCGGGCGGCGGAGATCAGCGTGGTGACGTCCGACGCCAGGCGTTGCTCGATGGAATCCTGCAACGCGAGACTGAACGCGCCCTGCATCGCCGGCAACAACGCCAGCATGAACAACACCGCCAACAGGGTGGCGGCAAGCATCAAACGGACACGAAGAGAACGAATCAAGTGCAGCGCTCATTGAACAGGTAGCCGAGGCCTCGCACGGTGTCGATCGGCTTGAACCCGGCCGGCCCCTCGAGTTTGCGGCGCAGACGGCCGACCAGCACTTCGATCACGTTCGGATCGCGCTCGTCGTCGTCCGGGTAGAGCTGCTCCATCAAGCGGTCCTTGGCCACCACTTGCTGGTGGTGACGCATCAGGTACTCGAGAATCCGGTACTCATACGCGGTCAGCGCCAGCGGCTGTTCGTCGAGGGACGCCTGTTTGCGGTTGAGGTCAAGCAGCAACGGCCCGGCGACGATGGTCGACTGGGTGAAGCCGCTGGAGCGGCGCAACAACGCATTCAGGCGCGCATCCAGCTCTTCGAACTGGAACGGCTTGACCACGTAATCGTCGGCACCGGCGGCCAGGCCTTCGACTTTGTCCTGCCAGTTGCCGCGCGCGGTGAGGATCAGGATCGGGAAGGCCTTGCCCCGTGAACGCAATTGGCGGATCAAATCGAGCCCACCCATGCCCGGCAAACCGAGGTCGATCACCGCCAGGTCATGGTTGAACTGCTCGGTCTGGTACAGCGCCTCTTCGGCGTTGGCCACGGACTCGACCACGTGGCCACTGTCCGTCAGGCGGGTTTGCAGGTGATGGCGCAACAGCGCTTCATCTTCGACGACCAGCAGTTTCATGACGCTCTCCTACGCAAATCGATATCTCCAACAGCTGGTTTCGTCAGGCAGTTAAGCCGCGGAATATGTGGGAGCGGGCAAGCCCGCCCCCACATGGATTGCGCTTATCTGACTGGCAATGCCTCTCAGAAAGCGTAGTTGGCGGACAGGTATGTCTGGGCGCTGCTGGTCAGGTCCAGCGAGCCCTGTTTGCTGCCACCGCGCTCGTTCATCTCGGTGCTGGCATTGCTGCGCAGGTAACGGTAACCCAGTTCGACCGAGGTGTTTTGCGAAACCTGTTGCAACACACCCAACTGGCCGCCGACGGCGTAACCGATGTCGCTGTCGCGGCTGAAGCCTGGGGAATCCTGGGTCAGTTTGGTCAGACCGGCCGTGGCGCCGCCAAACAGTTGGGTGCTGCCGCCCACCGGATAGAACAGATCGTAGCTGCCCAGCAGGTTTTCCTGACGCAGTTTAATGCCATTGTGCGAGCCCGACACGTTGTCGTAAGTGGCGTAGTAGCGGCCCTGGCTGTTTTGCTGGCCCAGACGCAATCCCCAGGTGTTGTCCTTGCCGATCACGCCGTCGGCGTTAGGGTTGTTGAGGTTGGTGTTCAGGGCGTTGGACTTTTTGACCTTGTCGCTGGTCTGTCCAAAAGTAAGGCTGGCAAAGTTATCGTCCGCCGCGTGGGCGGCTACGCTTGCACCCAAGACGGTGAAAGCCAGAAGCAGTTTCTTGAAGGTAGTCATCGGGAAGTTTCCTCATGCGCTTGTGCTTTTCGGGTATGGCGCAAGGTTACTCACCTGGCCCTGAACTCCCCCTGAACGCACTCTGAACCTGAGCTGAACCGAATCGCACCGGCTGTTTTAACCACTTTTTGCAGGAGATCCGACCATGCGCGTATTCCTCGCTTTGCTGTTACTGGCCTTGAGCGGGCTCAGTCAGGCCGCCATCAAGACTCAGGAGATTCCTTATCAGAGCCCCGACGGCACGAAGCTGATCGGTTATTACGCCTACGACGACGCGATCAAAGGCCCACGCCCGGGCGTGGTGGTGGTGCACGAGTGGTGGGGGCTCAACGACTACACCAAGCGTCGCGCCCGTGATCTGGCCGGTTTGGGTTACAGCGCGCTGGCCATCGACATGTACGGCGACGGCAAGAACACCGAACATCCCAAGGACGCCATGGCGTTCATGCAGGCCGCGTTGAAAGACAGCGCTGCGTCCAGCGCCCGCTTTCAGGCCGGGCTCGATCTGTTGAAGAAACAGGCGCAAACCGATCCGGACAAAGTGGCTGCCATTGGTTATTGCTTTGGCGGCGCGGTGGTACTGAATGCGGCACGTCAAGGCTTGCCACTGGCGGGCGTCGTGAGTTTCCACGGCGCGCTGGCGACAAAAGCGCCGGCGACCCCGGGCAGCGTGAAGGCAAAAATCCTGGTCGAGCACGGGGCGCTGGACAGCATGGTCACGGCAGATAACGTGGCGGCGTTCAAGGCCGAGATGGACAAGGCCGGGGCCGATTACCAATTCGTCAGCCTTGAGGGGGCCAAGCACGGGTTCAGCAACCCGGACGCGGATCGCCTGGGCCATGGCGATCATGGCGGTCCGGATATTGGTTACAACAAGGCCGCGGATGAAAAGTCGTGGGCGGACATGCAGGCGTTCTTCAAGAAGATTTTTAGCTGAGTAGGTAAACCCTGTAGCAGTGGGCTTTTGTGGTGAGGGGATAAATCCCCTCACCACAAAAGCCCACTGCTACTACCCAGTACCCAGCCAACCCGGCAAAATGCCCGACATGAATGCCCTCCCCGCCCTGCCCGCTTGCTGCACCCCGCTCGATGCCCATTGGCCGCTGCCGTTTGCGCTGCCCGATACGGTGATGCTCAGCACGCAATTCGACACTTCGCAACTGGCCATTGATGATTTCCAGCGCAGTGCCATTGAGCCACCCGCGACTATCCAGCGCTCAGTCGCCAAGCGTCAGGCAGAATTCCTGGCCGGGCGGATTTGCGCGCGAGCCGCACTGCAACAGCTGGAAGGGCTGAATGTCGTGCCGGCCATTGGTGACGATCGGGCGCCGGTCTGGCCTGCGCACATCAGCGGCTCGATCACCCACACCACCGGCCGGGCGGCGGCGATTGTCGCGCGGAAAACCCATTGGCGCGGCTTGGGCATGGACCTGGAAAACCTGCTCACCCCTGAACGTGCGGAACGCCTGGCCGGGGAGATTCTGACGCCAGCGGAAATACGGCGCATGGCCGCCGGGCCTCGGGATCAACTGGCGATGCTGGTGACACTGACGTTTTCAGTGAAGGAAAGTCTGTTCAAGGCGCTCTACCCGATCGTGCAGCAGCGGTTTTATTTTGAGCATGCCGAAGTGCTGGAGTGGAGCGAGGGCGGTGAGGTGCGGTTGCGGTTGCTGACCGACCTGTCCAGTGAGTGGCGCGACGGTACTGAACTGAATGCGCAGTTTGGCATGATGGATGGGCAGTTGTTGAGTCTGGTCAGTATCAAGGCCTGAGGTTTTTCGGTGTTCGGGATCTCAACGCTTTTCCTGATTGCGCGGCCAGCTCAGGCTAAAGCAAGCCCCGCCCAGACTCTTGCTCTTGCTGATCAACGCCCGGCCGTCATGCCAATGGATGATCCGCCGTACGATCGACAAGCCCAACCCATGCCCGCCCGACGCGCGGGTTCTGCTGTCATCCAGTCGCAGGAACGGCGTAAAGATTTTCTCCCACGCCGATTCGGGAACGCCTGGCCCATCGTCTTCTATATCCACCCGGCACCGCTGCTGCCCCACCTGATAACTCACGGTCACCCGCGATTGAGCATGGCGCATGGCGTTGCTCACCAGGTTCTGAATCGCCCGGTGCAAATAGCGAGGCTCGGCTTCGACCCAGGCGTCGTCACAATCGGCCGCCGACAGGCACAACCCGCGCTGCACCGTGACGTCGGCGCGCAGTGGCGCCAACTCTTCGATCACCTGATTGACCAGCGCATCCAGATCGATACGTTGGAAATTCAGCGCCGGCGAACCCTGTTCCAGCCGCGCGTAGGTGAGCATCTCATCCACCAACCGGTCGAGATCCTCGATGTCGTGGTCCATGCCTTCGCAATATTTCTCCAAAGCCTGGGGGGTAGTGGCCGAGCCGATCATCTCCAGGCCAAACCGCAGGCGCGCCACCGGCGTGCGCAACTCGTGTGACACCGCGCGCACCAGTTCCCGCTGAACCGCCAGCAACTGTTGCAGGTGCTCGGCCATGTCATTGAACGCCGACGCCAGGCGCCCGACCGAATCCGCACCACGGGCCGGCACGCGGGTTTCCAGGCTGCCTTTGGCGATGCGCGTGGCGGCCGCTTCGAGGCCACGCAAACGGCGCTCCAGTTGACGCACCAGTAAATAGACGATCAAACCGATCAGGCTCAAGCCGAGGGCCGCAATCAGCACCAGCCATTCCGGCGGGTAAGGATTCATCTGGTACAGCGGACCGATTTCCAGCACCCACGGGGTGCCGACCATGCCGGCAAACACCCGGATCGAATCACCCTCCTTGCCCAGCGCCATCACCGTATCGCCTTCGGCCACGCGGCGGCTCTGGTCTTCATCCATGTCGGCCTCCCCCACCGTGACCAGCCGCAGATCGAAACCGAAGCCTTTCTCTTCCTTTATCTGCGCCAGGCGCCTGGGCTGCTCGGCCACCGGCACCCGCACCAGCTCATCGGCGAGCAAGTAAATCGTCGCCCGGGCCAGTTGCTCGCTGATCTGCTGCACCTCGCCGGTGAGCACCAACTGTTCCTTGTCGCTGACCAGTCGATATACCTTCGCCGCATGGGGGCCGGTCTGTTCCACCAGCGCCTGGCCGCGCAGCACGCGGGTGCGCTGGGTCAGATCGAGGTCGGTCTGGGCGAAGGTTTTCAGCGCCAGGGGAATACCCAGCAGCCGCTCCCACACCAGCAAGGCACGATGACGCTGGGTTTCGTTCATGGGTTGCAGGTTGTCGGCCATCAACGAGAACGTGCCGTGGGCCAGGCGCTCTCGGTATTGCTCGCTGCGCACCTGGTTGAGCAGGTGCAAGGCCAGCACGCCGAGCACCGCCACCAGAATCAGCGCCGCGCACATGCCGCCATAGATGCGCAGGAAGATCGAATTCACAGCGAGGGATCTACGCAGGCTTCAGGCACGAACAGATAACCTTTGCTGCGAATGGTCTTGATCAGCCGGGGATGGTCCGGGTCGTCACCGATCTTCGGCCGGATGCGCGAAATGCGCACATCGATGGAGCGATCCTGGCCGTCGTAGCCGATGCCGCGCAGGGCGGTAAAAATTTCTTCGCGAGACAGGATGCGTCCGGCGTTGGCCACCAGCAGCCACAGCAGATCGAACTCGGCACTGGTCAATTCGATACCGTTGTCATGCAGCCAGGCTTCACGCAGCGCGTTGTCGACCACCAGCGGGCCGAATTGCAGACGCCGTTGTTTTTCCGTGACCGGCTCAGGTGTTTCACTGCGGCGCAGCAACGCCTGGATACGGGCCAGCAGCAAGCGCGGGCGTACCGGTTTGCACACGTAGTCGTCGGCACCCAGGTCGAGACCGAGGATCTGATCGGTGTCATCGGTGCGGGCGGTGAGCATCAGGATCGGGCCGTCGAACTTGTCGCGGACCTTGCGGCAAATGCTCAGGCCGTCTTCGCCCGGCAGCATCAGGTCGAGGATCACCAGGTCCGGTTTTTCCTTGATGATGCGGGCCGCGGCCAAGGCGCCATTGCCCTCGATCGACACGCGCAGGCCGTTGGCTTCCAGGTAATCGCGGGTCAGTTCGGCCAGACGCTGGTCGTCTTCGACAATCAATACCTGCCAGGCTTCTTGCTCCACGGTGACCTCTGCTTGCCAACAACACTTATAAGGAAGGATCCGCCCGTCTTTTTGTAATGATTGGGGAGGATAAGAATGCGTATGTACCGGCCGATTGTATAAACGTCACTCGTCCAGAACACAAGCCGGCAAATGCGTTCGGACACGCCGGTTTTTTGTGATAGGGTTCGCGCCCTTAAAAATCTGATCAGGCGTTTTCGATCATTGAAAACCGGTGAAGAAAGGTCCGATCCCGCAGCGTCGCGGCCTGCACGCCGGTTCCCTGTTTCACACACAATTTACGCACAGGTTTATCCACAGGCAGTACGTTGCAACACCCTCCAAAACGCATTATCTTGTACCCCGGCGCAAAAAAAACCCTACATGTAGGGTTTTACGCCAAAAACCAAACACAAACCGGACACCGATTTCAAGCGCTTTTATTGCCTCTGTCCGGTTGAACCAAACGTATTTTCGAAAGACCAAACCGCGCGTGCGGATGGCTACTGTTTTTGAGCCGAAAACGGCGTTAACGGTACGGGTGTTGCAGTCAATTACTGTCACCCAAAAGGATTCCGGTGTCAGGCTCAAGGCCTGGGACCAAAGACTTCGGCATGGAAGCGGCGCCCCAATAGCCCCCTTCCTGATCTGTCCCGAAGTTGGTATGCCCGGCCCCGCCGGTTGTAGTGCTTCAGGACGGAACGGTGGGCACCGTGATGGTGCCCAAACAAACATAGAGAATGTGGAGACAACCCCCCATGCAAACCGACACAACTCGCGAGAACCCGCAGGGCACCTTGCCGCAGGCCGCTGATTCGACTTCGGATCTGTCCGCCACCGCGCCTGGCCAGCTGCGCGTGATCAAGCGTAACGGCACTGTCGTTCCTTACACCGATGACAAGATCACCGTCGCGATCACCAAAGCGTTTCTCGCAGTTGAGGGCGGCACCGCTGCCGCTTCGTCGCGAATCCATGACACCGTTGCCCGCCTGACCGAACAGGTCACCGCAACCTTCAAGCGTCGCATGCCGTCGGGCGGCACCATCCACATCGAAGAAATCCAGGACCAGGTCGAACTGGCCCTGATGCGTGCCGGCGAGCAGAAAGTGGCCCGCGACTATGTGATCTACCGTGACGGTCGTTCGAAACAACGCGCTGCCCACGCCCCGGCAGAAGAAACGGTCAACGCTCATCCTTCGATCCGCATCACCCGCGCCGATGGCACCTTTGCACCTTTGGACATGGGTCGCCTGAACACCATCGTCACCGAAGCATGTGAAGGCCTGGAAGAAGTCGACGGCGACCTGATCCAGCGCGAAACCCTGAAGAACCTGTACGACGGCGTGGCCCTGACTGACGTCAACACCGCCCTGGTCATGACCGCCCGCACCCTGGTCGAGCGTGAGCCGAACTACTCGTTCGTGACCGCCCGCCTGCTGATGGACACCCTGCGTGCCGAAGGCCTGGGCTTCCTGGGCGTCGCCGACAGCGCGACCCACCACGAAATGGTCGACCTGTACGCCAAGGCGCTGCCTGCGTACATCGCCAAGGGTATCGAATTCGAATTGCTGAACCCGGTCCTGGCTACTTTCGACCTGGAAAAACTCGGCAAGGCGATCAACCACGAGCGTGACCAGCAGTTCACTTACCTGGGCCTGCAAACCCTGTACGACCGTTACTTCATCCACAAGGACGGTATCCGCTTCGAACTGCCGCAAATCTTCTTCATGCGCGTGGCCATGGGCCTGGCGATCGAAGAGAAGCAGAAAGAAGACCGTGCGATCGAGTTCTACAACCTGTTGTCGTCCTTCGACTACATGTCCTCGACCCCGACCCTGTTCAACGCCGGCACCCTGCGTCCACAGCTGTCGAGCTGCTACCTGACCACCGTGCCGGATGACCTGTCGGGCATCTACCACGCGATCCACGACAACGCCATGTTGTCGAAATTCGCCGGCGGCCTGGGCAACGACTGGACGCCGGTTCGTGCGCTGGGCTCTTACATCAAGGGCACCAACGGCAAATCCCAGGGCGTCGTGCCGTTCCTGAAAGTGGTGAACGACACCGCCGTTGCCGTCAACCAGGGTGGCAAGCGCAAAGGCGCTGTGTGTGCCTACCTGGAAACCTGGCACATGGACATCGAGGAGTTCATCGAACTCCGCAAGAACACCGGTGATGATCGTCGTCGTACCCACGACATGAACACCGCCAACTGGATCCCTGACCTGTTCATGAAGCGCGTCTTCGATGACGGCAAGTGGACCCTGTTCTCGCCGTCCGAAGTTCCGGACCTGCACGACCTGACCGGCAAGGCTTTCGAAGAGCGTTACGAGTACTACGAAGCCCTGACCGAGTACCCGGGCAAGGTCAAGCTGTTCAAGACCATCCAGGCCAAAGACCTGTGGCGCAAAATGCTCTCCATGCTGTTTGAAACCGGCCACCCATGGCTGACCTTCAAAGACCCGTGCAACCTGCGCAGCCCGCAGCAGCACGTCGGCGTGGTCCACAGCTCGAACCTGTGCACCGAGATCACCTTGAACACCAACAAGGACGAGATCGCCGTTTGCAACCTGGGCTCGATCAACCTGCCGAACCACATCGTCAACGGCAAGCTGGACACCGCCAAGCTGGAACGCACCGTGAACACCGCTGTTCGCATGCTCGATAACGTGATCGACATCAACTACTACTCGGTGCCACAAGCGAAGAATTCCAACTTCAAGCACCGTCCGGTCGGTCTGGGCATCATGGGCTTCCAGGACGCGCTGTACCTGCAGCACATTCCTTACGGTTCCGATGCGGCCGTCGAGTTCGCCGACAAGTCGATGGAAGCGGTCAGCTACTACGCGATCCAGGCGTCCTGCGACCTGGCCGATGAGCGCGGCGCCTACGAGACGTTCCAGGGTTCGCTGTGGTCCAAAGGCATCCTGCCGCTGGATTCGCAACAGATCCTGATCGAGCAGCGTGGCCAGAAGTACATCGATGTTGACCTGAACGAATCCCTGGACTGGGCACCGGTTCGCGCCCGTGTTCAGAAAGGCATTCGTAACTCCAACATCATGGCCATCGCACCGACCGCGACCATCGCCAACATCACCGGCGTATCGCAGTCGATCGAACCGACCTACCAGAACCTCTACGTGAAATCGAACCTGTCGGGCGAATTCACCGTGATCAACCCGTACCTGGTTCGCGACCTGAAGGCTCGCGGTCTGTGGGACGCGGTCATGATCAACGACCTGAAGTACTACGACGGTTCGGTGCAGCAGATCGAGCGCATCCCGCAAGAACTCAAAGAGCTCTACGCGACCGCGTTCGAAGTGGACACCAAGTGGATCGTCGACGCGGCAAGCCGTCGTCAAAAGTGGATCGACCAGGCTCAGTCGCTGAACCTGTACATCGCCGGCGCTTCGGGCAAGAAGCTGGACGTGACCTACCGCATGGCCTGGTACCGTGGTCTGAAAACCACTTACTACCTCCGTGCCCTGGCCGCGACCAGCACCGAGAAGTCGACCATCAACACCGGCAAGCTGAACGCTGTTTCCAGCGGCGGCAACCACGGTGAAGATTCGGTCCTGGCTGCTCCTGCCGGCCCGGCTCCAGTGCCGAAGGCGTGCGCCATCGACGAGCCGGATTGCGAAGCTTGCCAATAAGCCGAGCCGGTAGGCGCTGAAAGGCGCTTACTCGACAACCCCCGATCAGTCCTCTGGATTGGTCGGGGGTTTTCTTTTGCCCATGGAAATGTGGTGGCCGGTCTAACGCCATCGCGGGCAAGCCCGCGAAGAGGCCCGACCTGACAACACAAAATCCTGCACCCGAGACAAACCCCAGCCCAAAAAAAACCCCTCTTGCGAGGGGTTCTTTTTGCAGCAATCAGGCAACCCGCATCAGGTCATCTGAATGATGGTCTGCATGATGGTGCTTTGAGTCGAGATGGTCTTGGCGTTCGCCTGGTAGTTGCTCTGCGCCTTGATCAGGTCGACCAGTTCGCTGGTCAGGTTGACGTTGGACTCTTCCAGAGAGTTGGAGTGGATCTCGCCCAAGGTGCCGGTGTTCGGCGCATCGTAGCCCGGGATACCCGACGCGAAGGTTTCTTTCCAGCTGGTGCCGCCCACTGGCTGCAGACCTTGCTCGTTGGTGAAGCTGGCGAGCGAGATCTGGCCGATCGCCTTGGTCTGGCTGTTGCTGAAGTTGGCCAGCATGATACCGCTGCTGTCGATGGTCAGGTTGGTGATCTGGCCGGTGGCGTAACCGTTCTGCGCAGGAATCGAACGCGCGGTGTCGGCGTTGTACTGTGTGGTTTTGGCCATGGAGACAGTTATACCGGCCGGGTCGGCGGCGGCGCCGTTGGCTGCCCACACGCCGTTGGTCACGGTACCGGGAACCCAGCCAGTGATCTTCAGGTCAGGGCTAACGATAGGCAATGGGACGGCAGGGGTAGTCACCGATACCAGGTTGCCCGAGGTGTCGAACACCATGGTCGAAGCGACCGGCAGGTTCAGCGGAACTGCGGTAGGACTAGGGTCTGTACCATTGGGGTTGCGGCCATCGATCAGGGTGTAGGCTTTCCAGGTGTTCGCACCTGTCTTCACCATGAATTGATCCATGATGTGCTCGTTACCCTGAGTATCGTAAACCCGGGTGCTGAATTGCTTGGTGAAGGTCTCTTGCTTGCTCGGGTCGAACGGATTGGCAACCTGGTCGATGTTCGGCTCAGTGGATTTCAGGTTGATCGTCGACGAAACGGTGGTGGTGACTTTCGGTGCCAGGTTTGATGTATCAATGCGCAGGTCAGTCAAAACGCCATTGAGGATCTTGCCATTGGCATCCACGCCATAACCCTGCAAACGCGCAGAACCATCGCTGTTGGTGACGTAACCGTCCTTGTCGACCTTGAACGTACCGGCACGGGTATAGGACAGCGAGCCGTTGTCGCTCAGTACGAAGAAGCCGGAACCGTTGATGCCCATGTCCAGCACGTTGCCGGTGTTGTTGACGTCGCCCTGGGTGAACTGTTGGGAAACGTTGGCCAGGCGCACACCGTTACCGATGACTTTGCTGCCGGAACCCAGCTTGGTGGCCGAGTAAACGTCTTCGAATTCCGCACGGGACGATTTGAAACCGGTGGTCGCGACGTTGGCGATGTTGTTGCCGGTCACGTCCAGTTGTTTGTTGGCTGCATAGAGACCGCTAAGGCCGATATTGAAAGACATATTCCACTCCTTTGTGCCGTGTTAGTCGGCTCTACATACCAATGGTTTGTACTTTGGACAGGGCAACGCTGCCCAGGCCGGCCAGATTGAGCATCAACTCACCGCCGGTCTGGCTGATGGTCACGCTGGTGACAGTGGCCGGCAGGTAAGTGACCAGCGAAGTCGCCTTGCTGTCGTAAGTCGCAGTGGCGGAGAAGGTGTACGTACCCGCCTTGGCCACTTCGCCGGCATCGTTCTTGCCGTCCCAGATGAAGCTGGCGCTGCCCGTTTTCTGGCTGCCCAGGTCGATGGTGCGGATCAACTTGCCATCGGCATCGGTGATCTTGACCTTGACCGGATCGGCGGCTGCAGGCACGGCGACTGTGCCGGTGAAGCTCTTGGTGGTGTCGACCACCGCCTTGTCGCCCGGCGCGATGACCGAACGGCCCACCAGCGACGATGCTTGCAACGCCTGGGACGAACTCAAACTGCCCGCCAGGTTGTTCGCCAGACCACCCACGGTGTCGTTGAGCGTGGTAATGCCTTCCAGGCTGCTGAACTGCGCCAGCTGGGCAACGAACTCGCCGTTGTCCTGCGGCTCCAGCGGGTTCTGGTTCTTCAGCTGTGTCACCAGCAGTTGCAGGAACGCGTCCTTGCCCAAGGCCTTTTTGCCGGTCGCGCTGTTCGTCGCGGACGCCAGGCCATCGGCACTGGTGTTGGTCTTGATCGAAGAGTTGGCCAGGATGTCATTGAGGCTAAGGCCGCTGGTGGTATCGGTAACACTCATCTGAGTCGCCCCTTATCACTGACCGAGGGTCAGGACCTTCTGCATCATGGTTTTGGCGGTGTTCATCATTTCGGCATTGGTCTGGAACGAACGGCTCGCGGAAATCATGTCGGCCATTTCTTCCACCACGTTCACATTCGGGTAATAGACGTAGCCCTTGGCGTCAGCCGCCGGATGGTTCGGTTCGTAGCGGGCTTCCAGGTTGCTCTGGTCTTCGACCACGCCCAGCACTTGCACGCCCTGGCCTGCGGCGTCCTGGTTCTGGAACAGCGAATCGCTGCCGCCGCTCTGTCCGCCCTGGAACATGGTGGCGAACACCGGGTGGCGGGCGCGATAGGTCTGGTCGATGCTCGACGAGACGGTTTCGGCGTTGGCGATGTTCGAGGCCACGGTGTTCAAGCGCGTGGTTTGCGCACTCATGCCGCTACCGGCAATGTTGAAAACACTGGATAGAGACATGACTTACTCTCCGCGCAGGGCTGAGATCAGCCCTTTGAATTTGCTGTTGAGCAGGGTGAAGCTGGCCTGGAAGTTGACCGCGTTTTCCGCGTAGTTCGACTGTTCCAGTTGGGCGTCCACGGTGTTCTGGTCGATCGACGGTTGCATCGGCGTGCGATACAGCAGCGACTCGTCGCCATTGCCCAGGCCTTCGGCTTCGATATGACGGTTGTTGGTCATGTTCAAGGCGAAAGTGCCGTTCTTGGTTTTCTCGCTCTGCTCGGCGAGCACTTTCGAGAAGTCCAGATCCCGAGCCTTGTAGTTCGGGGTGTCGGCGTTGGCGATGTTGTTGGCCAGGACTTCGGCACGCTGGGCGCGGAAGCCCAGGGCTTGTTCATGGATACCGAGCGCTTTATCGAAGCTGATGCTCATGTCGGGAAACCTTCGGGTGACCTGATTTTTCGTACGATGGACATAGCAAGCGGCGTGCCAATTTAAAAAAGCCCGGAAACCGGGGCTTTGCGGGCAGGGGCAAGGCGGCAATGCCAGAAAAGCGGCAACGGGTTTCCGCCGCCTGCCGCTTTTCTGCCGCTTATCACCCTCTAAAGAACACCACCATCCCCTGTGGGATCGTGGCGATGTCAGGGCAATCATCGGGCATAAAAAAACGGGAGCTCCTGAGGACTCCCGTTTTTTGATACTGCCAACCCATCACTTCGCCTGGTAAATGATCCCCGGACTGCACTGGACCATCTGGTAATGATCCGGCAAACCGTTCAGCGCTTCGGATGCGCCGAGGAACAGATAACCGCCCGGCTTCAGCGTGCTGTGGATGCGCAACAGGATGTCCTTCTTCACCTCGGCGGAGAAGTAGATCAACACGTTGCGGCAAAACACGATGTCGAACTTGCCGAGGCTCGCGTAGCTGTCCAGCAGGTTGAACGAGCGAAACTCCACCCGGCTCTTGATCGGTGCCTTGATGGCCCAGCGCCCCGGCCCCTTCGGGTCGAAGTAACGCTGCAGGCGCTCGGGCGACAGACCGCGACCGATGGCCAGGCTGTCGTACTCGCCGGTCTTGCAGTTGGTCAGCATGGTGCTGGACAAATCAGTGGCAACGATCTGCACGCCCATCTTCAACTGGCCCATGTTGACCCGCTCGAACTCGTCGATGGACATCGACAGCGAATACGGTTCCTGCCCCGACGAGCACGCCGCCGACCAGATCCGCAGACGCTGGCCGGGAGCAGCCTTGATTGCTTCGGGCAGTACCTTGTTCTTCAAGACTTCAAACGGATAGGTGTCACGAAACCACAGGGTTTCGTTGGTCGTCATGGCATCGACCACCAGCTCGCGCAAACCGCTGCGCGGCTGAGTCTGGATGCGCTGGACCAGCTCACCCAAGGACTTGATGCCTTGCTGTTCCATCAGTTTGTTGAGACGGCTCGAGACCAGGTACTGCTTGTTTTCACCGAGCAAAATGCCACAGGCTTTTTCCAGGAAGACCCGGAACTGTTCGAAATCCAAATTACCCGTAGACAATGATGCCGCCTCTTAAATCGTGTTAACCACCAGGGGCAGAAGGCCCCTAGCTGATATCTGCTGCTTTGATCCGGTCGACTACCCGGGATGCCAGGTCATCAGGACGGAATTTGGCCAGGAAGTCATCGGCACCGACTTTCTTGACCATCGCCTGATTGAACACACCCGACAACGAAGTATGCAGGATGATATGAAGCTTTTGCATGCGAGGGTCGTTGCGGATTTCCGCCGTCAGGGTGTACCCGTCCATTTCCGGCATCTCGATGTCGGAAATCATCATCAGGAACTCTTCTTCCGGCTTCTTGCCCTCGTCGACCAGTTTGCGCAGGTAATCCAGCGCTTGCCGTCCGTCGTTCAACGCCACCACTTCGACACCAACCGTCTGCAGGCAACGCGTGACCTGCTTGCGCGCCACCGACGAATCATCGACCGTCAGCACCCGCAGCGACAGCGCCTTGTGCTGGGTCTCGACATCGACCACACCGACAGAAATCGCTTCCGGTGTCGGCGCCACTTCCGCCAGGACCTTCTCGACGTCGATGATTTCGACTAACTGATTGTCGACCCGAGTCACAGCCGTCAGGTAATGATCGCGCCCGGTACCCTTGGGAGGCGGATGAATCTCCTCCCAGTTCATGTTGACGATACGTTCCACCGAGCGCACCAGGAAACCCTGGGTCTTGGTGTTGTACTCCGTGATGATCACGAAGGGATTGCTTTGATCTTTCAGCGCTCCGGAACCGGTCGCCATTGCCAGATCAAGGATCGGAATGGTCGCCCCCCGGATATTTGCCACACCGCACACGACAGGACTGGACTTGGGCATCAGGGTCAGCTTGGGGCATTGCAGCACCTCGCGAACCTTGAACACGTTGATCCCGTACAGCTGCTGGCCGTCGAGACGGAACAACAACAGCTCCAGGCGATTCTGCCCTACCAGTTGCGTGCGCTGGTTTACCGAATCCATTACACCAGCCATGCCCAGACTCCTACACCAACGCTAAGTGTGTTGCGACGCACATTCATCACTAAACGGCACGGCGCTTGCTTTTTAACTCTTATGAACACAGAACCGACATTTTTCCGACGCCTGACATCACCCTTCCGCAGACTGCTCTGTGCAATGTCGGCCGTTTGCCTGTTCAACGCTGGCAGCCCTGCCCTTGCTGACGCGGTTACCTTGCCTGACATGCTTATCGGCGTCACCCAGGGCTTTCTTGAATTCACCGTAGAGGACTATCTGGCAACCAGTCAAACGGAAGGTCGCTACGAAATCCAGGTCAACCAGCTCGATCCGCGACTGCGCATGCCTATGTGCGACAAGGAATTGACAGCCAGTCTCGAGAGCCCGGCCAAGCCGCTGGGCCGGGTCACGGTCAAGGTTCGCTGTGAAGGAACCTCCCCCTGGACGGTGTTCGTACCCGCTCAAGTCCGCCTGTTTCGCGATGTCGTGACCACCACCCGCCCGCTGCGGCGCGCCGACATTGTCGAGCCCGCTGACGTGCTCCTGCGTGAACGCGATATCAGCCTGATCAACCAGGGCTACCTGACGACCCTCGACCAGGCGATCGGCCAGCGACTTACCCGACCAATGGTCGCCGACCAGGTGATTACCCTCGTACACCTCGAACAGGCGGAAGTCATTCGCAAGGGCGATCAAGTGGTGATTACCGCCCGCAGTGGCACGCTCAGCGTGCGAATGCCCGGCGAAGCCTTGTCCAATGGCGGTATGAGCGAGCAGATTCGCGTGAAAAACCTCAACTCCAAGCGGGTCATCAAGGCGCAGGTCACCGCGCCGGGCCAGGTGGAAGTGTCTATGTAGGCACCCTGTTCCTGAAGAAGTGGCGTTGCCCGGGACTGTTCCCTAAACTGTGCCGCATGCAGGAGAAGTGCTGGCGCATGCAGGCTCATTGATAAATGGGTCTAAAGTTTTCGCAGGGAGAGCCGAAAACATGGCAAGCGTCCAAATACTCAGAGGTTTTTTACCATGGTCATCGATTTCAGCCGTTTGAACAGCTCCTCGTCACTTACGGGCAGTACACGTACCAGCGTTGCCAAGGAAACCGCCGAAGCCGGCAAATCCGCGCCGCTGAATACCCCGGCCGAACAGGCCAGTACCGTCAAAAGCGGGGAATCGGTACACCTCAGCAATGAGGCTCAACAGTTGCAACAGGTCACTGACAAGCTGCGCGATCAGCCTGCCGTCGACAAAGCCCGCGTGGCCGAGTTGAAAGCAGCGATTGCCGATGGCAGCTACAAAGTCGACAGCAACCGTGTAGCCAGCAAACTGCTCAACTTCGAAGCCCAGCGCTAGGCTACGGCCCGCGCCAGGCTTTTGGACGCTTAAAACCCAAGGCCAGCCATGCACGACACTAACTTACTGCAACTGATCACCGACGACTTTGCTCCAGCGCAACATTTGCTGGAGTTACTGCAAACCGAGTCCATCGCCTTGCACGGTCGTGACATGCCACTGCTCGAAGATATTCTGGCGCAGAAACAGGCATTGATCATTCTGCTCGAACAGCATGGCCGCAAGCGCAGTGAAATCCTCGCCAGCCTCAATCTTCCGCTGAATCGCAACGGTCTGGAGCAACTGGCCAGCCACTCGAGCATCGGCGAAGAGTTGCTGGCGCAGAGCGATGTGCTGACCGACCTTCTGGCTCAATGCCAGGCGGCGAACGCCAATAATGGCCAGTCGATCCTGGTCCAGCAGGCCGCCACGGCCAACCAGCTGAAAATCCTCACCGGCGGCGAACCGCCAGCCCTTTATGATGCCCGCGGATCAACCGCCAAGCTTGCGAAGCCACGCCCGCTCAGTCAGGCTTGAGCCTTCCGATGACCACGCCCTATCAAGACTCGCAACATGCTGGCAATATACTGGCCAGCCGTAGTCATATTTTGTCTGGAGATTGATGAACCGTGTCCAATGCCTTAACCGCGGAAGATGCCCCGCAGCCACCCAAGGTGCTTACCACGCCATTGGAAATCTCCGGCAACCTGCGCCAACTGCAAGAAAGCCATGATCCGCTGATCATCACGTTCCATGAGCGCACTCAGCGCTTTCAGAGCTATCTGGTGGACGTGGACCGCGAAGGTCGCACCATCGCGCTCGACGAAATGATCCCGCGTGACGGCGAACGCTTCATGCTGGCGGGCGAACCGTTCAAGGTCGAAGGCTTCCACGAAGGCGTGCGCATCGCCTGGGAAAGCAACGGTCAACTGACCATCGATGAATCCGGTGACAGTCGCTGCTATCGCGGCCCGCTGCCGGATGAAGTGGTCTATCACCAGCGCCGCAATGCCTTTCGCGCGGCATTGAAGCTGGCCCAACTGGTCAACGTCGATCTGGACGGTGAAAAGCTCAAGGCACCGATCAGCGGCAAGCTGCTGGATATCTCTGCCACCGGCTGCAAGTTGCGCTTCGACGGCGACATTACCGGCAGCCTGCAACTGGGCCAGGTCTACGACCGTTTCTCCGCCGCCCTGCCCTTTGGCAAGATGACGGCACCGGTCGAACTGCGCTACCTGCACTTCGAAGAAAAAATCTCCACCACCTTCGCCGGCATCCGCTTTCACAACATGAGCGGCCTGGTGCAGCGTCAGGTCGAGCGCTTCGTCTATCAGCTCCAGCGCGAAGCTCGACGCTTCGACAAAGACGACATGTAATTCGAAGCGGCATAAAAAACGGGCAGTCCCTTTGCGGTGACTGCCCGTTTTTTTTATGCCCGGGTTTTAAGGCCTGGCCTCGGTGAAGCTTTGCTCACGCCCCGTGTCAGGGTCTTCTGGAGACGGTGTGGTGGGTGTCTCAGTCTCAGTCTCCGGCTCAGGGCTCGGCTCAGGATTGACCGGGCTCTGCATCTGGTCCTGCACCACCTGTTCATCGACACGCGGGTCAAGGCAAGCCACCAGCGGCGAACTCGACATGCTGTCCGGCATGGCAACGTGATGCAGCGGCGCATCGTCGACCTGGTGCAGGTTGGTCACCGCTTTCGGGCGGATGCGCCACACCAGCACCAACGCAAAGAAACTGAAGAAGGCATAGAGCATCTGGCTGCCGAACAGCTTCATCAGCACCCCCGCGACCAGCGGCCCGATACTGGCACCGACACCATAGGTCACCAGCAACATCGCCGTCAGCGACACCCGGCGATCGCCCTCGACGTGGTCATTGGAGAACGCCACCGCCAACGGGTACAGGCAAAACTTCACCAATGCACAGAGGAAGCCGGCGATAAACAGCACCTCCAGCGGTACCTGCTTCATGATCGCCAGCGGCAAGGCGGCAACGGCCAGGAAAAGCGCAAAACAGCGGATCAACAGCGCCCGGTCATAACGGTCGGACAACCAGCCCAACGGCCACTGCACCAGCAGGCCGGCAAAAATGCAGCTACCCATGAACAGACCGACCTGCTCCGTGGACAACCCTTGCTGCGAGGCATACAGCGGCGCCAGACCGTAGAACGAACCGATGATCAGTCCCGCCCCCAGCACCGTACTCAACGACTGCGGCACGCGCTTGATGAAGAACCGCGGCTCCATCGGCGCCGGGTGCAGAGGCGCCGGGTGAATCCGTCGCGTCAGGGCCACCGGCACCAGGCACAGGGCAAAGCACAGGGCGACCAGCATCAACAGTTCCAGACCGAGCGCCGGGTGCATGACCAGAATCAATTGCCCCAGCACCAGCCCCAGGTAGGACGCAATCATGTAGCCGCTGAACACCGTGCCGCGTTGCGAGGCTTCGGCCTGCTCATTGAGCCAGCTTTCGATGACCATGTACTGGCACATCATGCCGAGGCCGACGATGACCCGCAAAAAGATCCAGGCAGGCAGCCAGTCCACCAGGCCATGGCCCAGCACCGCCGCCCCGACAATCCCGGCACAGGCCGAATAGGCGCGGATATGCCCGACCCGGGCAATCAACCGGTGACCGATCTTGCCCCCCAGCACCAGACCAAAATAGTTGGCCGCCATCAACGCACCGACCCACAGGCTGTCGACATGGTCGGCCGCCAGGCGCAAGCCCAGGTAAGTACTCAGCAGGCCCGAGCCGATCAACATCATCAGCGAGGCAAAATACAGCGCTCGAAAGGGTTTCCAGATTTGGCGCATCGGCGTTCCGAGCGGCTCCTTGCGGTGAGAAACGGGCTATCCGAGAAGATAGCCCGAAGACGAAGGTTCGTCAGGCCTGGGCGGCCAGGACACGGCGCTCCCAGGGCGTAATTTCATCAAAGAAGCTGGTCAACTCCAGGGTCTTCGAAGCGACGTAGCCTTCGATGAACTCCTTGCCAAACAGTTCCTTCGCCAATTGGCTACGTTTCAGACGTTCGAGAGCGGCATGCAAGGTACACGGCAATGAAAGATTATCCGGCACCTCGAACTCGCCCTGGATCGCTGCGCTTGGCTCCAGCTCGTTTTCAATGCCGTACAACCCCGCGGCCAGGCTCGCGGCGATCGCCAGATACGGATTTGCATCCGCCCCCGGCAAGCGGTTTTCAACCCGACGAGCGGCCGCCGAGCTGGCCGGAATACGCAAACCGGCCGCGCGATTGTCGTGGGACCAGCAGGCATTGTTGGGTGATGCGAACGGATGACACAAGCGCTGATAGGAATTGACGTTCGGCGCAAACAACGCGGTGAAATCCGCCATGCCGGCCTGCTGGCCGCCGATGAAGTGACGGAAGGTCGCGGTCGGTTCACCGGCCTCGTCGCTGAACACGTTACGTCCGCTGCCGATCTCGACGATGCTCTGGTGAATGTGCATCGAACTGCCCGGCGTGTGCGCCAGCGGCTTGGCCATGCAGACCACGGTCAGGCCGTGCTTGAGCGCAACTTCCTTGAGCAGATGCTTGAACAGGAACGTCTGGTCGGCCAGCAGCAGCGGATCGCCGTGCAGCAGATTGATCTCGAACTGGCTGACGCCCATCTCGTGCATGAACGTATCGCGCGGCAAACCGAGCGCAGCCATGCATTCGTAGACTTCACTGAAGAACGGTCGCAAGCCGTTATTGGAACTGACGCTGAACGCCGAACAACCGTCCTCGCGCCGACCGTCCAGGCCCAGCGGTGGCTGGAAGGGTTGCGTCGGGTCGGTATTGGGCGCGAAGACAAAGAATTCCAGTTCGGTCGCGACCACGGGCGCCAGACCACGTGCCGCGTAACGGGCGATCACCGCCTTGAGTTGGCCACGGGTCGACAGGCTCGAGCTTTCGCCCGTCAGTTCGTCGGCGTCGCAAATGGCGAGGGCTCGTGGTTGCTGGCTCCACGGCAAGCGGTGAATCTGCGCAGGATCAGGCACCAGCGCCAGGTCGCCATCATCGCTGCCGTAGAAACGTGCTGGCGGATATCCGCCCATGATGCATTGCAGCAGCACACCCCGCGCCATCTGCAACCGCCGTCCTTCGAGAAACCCCTCGGCTGTCATGACCTTGCCACGGGGCACGCCGTTCAGGTCCGGCGTAACACATTCAATCTCATCAATGCCCGTCAGTCGCTGTGCGAGTGAGCGCTGGCCATCGGTTGTCATGACGCAATCCTTTGTTGTTGTGCAAGCCGCGAACGGCGACCGTACAAAATAGGCTCCGCCTGTTCGGAATATCAAGCACCGTACACAAAAATGCCTGCAGGGCGTGCATTCAGGGGAGATAAAGGCTGAACACGCCGCCGCCCAACGGGCCGCCATTGCTGATTTCGGTGCGCCCGCCGATGCCGTTGCGCTGATGCAACGCGGCAATCCGCCCGGCGAAATACAGACCCAGCCCGGTGCTGCCACTGCTGTGGTTGATGCCCTGCACGTAGTCGGCCTGACGCTCGATCATCTGGGCCGGGTAGCCTTCGCCGTCGTCGTTGATCGTCAGCACCAGTTGCCCGGCCTCATCGCTGACGCTGATCAACACCGCATGGCGGGCATAACGGATGGCGTTGGTGATGCAATTGCCCAGCACCGACGCAATCAGTTCCCGGTCGAAGAAACCCAGCGGGCTCAGCGGGTCCACTTCGTAAGTCGCCATGATGCCGCGACTGGCGAAAACGTCCTGGTGGCAGGCCAGTTGCGCTTCGATAAAGTCATCGAGCTCGTGATAGGCCGGTTGCAACGGCATCTGATTGACGCCGAGTTTGTATAGCCCCAGCAACTGCACGAGCATGCCGTTGAGGTGGGCGAACTCGAATTCGATCACGCCCTGCTCCGGGGTGTGCCGCGCCGGGTCGGGCAAGCGCGCCAGCCATTGGCTGTGGGCCTGCATCAACATCGCCAGCGAGTTCTTCATGTCGTGCACGGTGGAAGCGATCACCGTGGAGAAATCCAGTGCAGGGTTGTCTTGGTTCATCCGCTGAACGCCTTGATTTTCAGTTTCTGATAACGCGCATACCGCGCGTCAGTGTCAGGCATCAGGCCGACCGTTTTCAGGCAGGCCCGACATTCTTCAAGCTCCGCCGACGGAACGCTGGTGTCGGTGCCGTGCAGCAGCGACTGCGCCATGTTCAGCGCGATACTGATGTTTTTCGGTTGCATCGCCAGGGCTTTGCGGAACGCCGCCCGCGCCTCCACCAGGTTGCCGGTCTTGTACACCCGCACGCCTTGACGGTTGAGCTCCGCCGCATCGTTGCCGGAGTTGAGGATGGTCGGGTCGTCGGTCAGTTTGGCAATGCTTTTCATCACGGTCGGATCGTCGCCGTAGATTTCCACGCAGTTTTTCAGCATCGAGGCGCCGGCATCGGCCTGCCCGAGCATTTGCAACTGCTTGGCCACCAACAGTGCGGCTTCGGCACTCATGAACTGCTCCATGCCATCGAGGCGCAACATCGCTTGCTCGGTGAGCTTTTCCGCGGTTTCGGCGTCGTTGAGCAAGAGACTGGTGGCCTTCATCAACCGCGCACGAATCTGCAGGCCCGGGTCGGAAGGGTTTTCCTTGGCCACGGCGCTCAGCGTGGTGTTGATCTCCAGCCGCGTGCGGGTATCCAGGCCTTTTTCGCTGCCCTTGCTGATCAAGGCGTGTGCCAGGCCGAGGTTGCTTTCAGCGTCCTTGAAGCGTGACTGCGCACCTTGGCTGACCGCCTGCCGATAAGCCTTGGACGCCGTGTCGAAATCTTCGTTGGTCATCGCCAACTTGCCCAGCAACGCCTGGCGACGCACGGCCAGCGGCGATAAGCGAATCGCCTCCTCCAATACTTGCTGCGCGGCCTTGGTGTCGCCTTCGGCGACCAGCACATCCGCCATACCGTCGTACAGCGCCGGCATCATCGGGAACACTTTCAGGGCTTTTTCGTAGACGCCCTTGGCCTGACTGACCTGACCGCGCTTGAACAGCAACTGGCCCAACCCGGCAAACGCCCACGGCAAAGGCCGATCAGCAATGATGCTGTCGTAGAGACGCTCCAGCGCCTCATTCTGATTCAAGTCACGCAGGGCATCGGCGCGGTAGCGCAGGCACAGCGGCGAATAGCGGATGTCCTGTTTGCACAGCGCGATACAGGCATTGAGCACTTCAACCGGCTTGCCGCGATCCAGCGCCTGCAGGATCGGCTTGAGCAGGGTCTTGCGCTGCTCCAGACGCTCAAGGCGCTGGGCCAGGCCCGAACGGTTGAACGGTTTGGTCAGGTAGGCATCGGGCTCATGCTCCAGGGCGCTGAGCACCATCGCCTGGCTGGTCTCGGCGGTGACCATGACAAACACGGCTTCATGGCTGATCAGCTTCTCGACCATCAGGTCTTCGAGTACCTGCTGACCATTCTTCTTGCCGTCGCCGAGGTGGAAATCCTGCAGGATGAAATCGTAGGACTTCTGCGAACACATGCGCAGCGCCTGCTCGCCGGTGTCGGCGGTATCCACGTCCTTGACGCCCAGCTCACGCAGCATGGAACGGACCGAACTGCGGAAATCGGAGAAATCATCGACGATCAGAAAGCGCTTTTGGTGATACGACAGCATCGAAGATTTCCAGGCAATTTTAAGAAGAAGATTATGACTGTCCGGGTTATCGGCCAGCAGGGCCATTCACTTGAAGAAAAGGGAATGCTATTACGCGCCCGGAGTCCAAATCTCAAAGGCTTATGCAGGCGCGCTAAATAATTGAAGGCGATATCGAGAAACGGGATTATCCTGATTTATTGCATAGCGTCAGCCTCCGCTTCGGATCAGGACGCTCCCGTCGTTGGTACAGGCAGAAGTTATGACCACCACCCCCAATCGCCCGGCATCTCATAAAGAGCAAAAGGCCTCGCGTCCCAGCACCCTGGACTTTCCGGTGGTGGGCATTGGCGCGTCGGCGGGCGGTCTGCAAGCTATCAAGTTGTTCTTCGAAAACATGCCGCAGGACAACGGTATGGCGTTCGTGATCATTCTGCATCTGTCCCCCGATCACCAGAGCATCGCTGACCGGATCATCCAGGAATCGACGCGGATGCCAGTCCTGCAGGTCAGCAAAACGGTGTCCATCGAGAAAAACCACGTATACGTCATTTCACCGGCGCAACGCCTGTCGATGAACGACGGTTTACTGGAAGTCAGTGCCTGCGAGACCCGGGAATCGCGTCATGCCTCGATTGACCTGTTCTTCCGCGACCTGGCGAATGTGCACCGGGAACGGGCTTTCTGCGTGGTGCTGTCGGGCACCGGTTCCGACGGTGCTGTCGGCCTGTCGCGGATCAAGGAACAGGGCGGCGTCACGCTGGCCCAGGCGCCGCAAGACGCCGAGTTCGACGGCATGCCCCGCGCCGCCATCGACACCGGGATGGTGGACTTGGTCTTGCCGGTCGTTGAAATGCCGCAAAAGCTGCTGGAGCTGTGGCGCAACTCCCAGGAAATCAGCTTGCCCACCGCCAACGACCCCGAACTTCAGACCATTGCCGCCGTTTCCGAACGTGAAGCGCTGATAGCCGAACAATTGCTGCACGACGTTCTCATCCAGTTGCGCACCGGCACCGGCCATGATTTCAAGCACTACAAACGCGCCACGGTGTTGCGCCGGATCGAACGGCGGATGCAGGTCACGGCCCAGCCGGACTTGGCGGCCTACTACCGTTACCTGCAAGACAACCCGGAAGAAACCAAGGCCTTGCTCGGCGACATGCTGATCGGCGTGACTAACTTTTTCCGCGACCGGGAAGCCTTCGAAGCGCTAGAGCGCGATGTCGTGCCGCAACTGGTCAGCGCCGCCGTGTCAGCGCACCCCGAAAAAGAAGAAATTCGAGTCTGGTCCGCCGGCTGTTCCACCGGTGAAGAAGCCTACAGCCTGGCCATGTTGCTCAGTGATCAGCTGCAACTCGATGCCAGCGCGGCGTCGATGCAGCTGTTTGCCACCGACATCGATGAACGCGCCATCAGCGTCGGTCGGGCCGGCCTGTACCCGCAAGCGATCGTGACCGACGTGCCGCCAACGCGACTGCGGCATTACTTCCTCAAGGAAGATGACCACTATCGGATCCGCAAGGAAATCCGCGAAAAAGTCCTGTTCGCCAAACACAGCCTGCTGTCCGATCCGCCGTTCTCGCAGATCGACCTGATCGTGTGCCGCAACCTGTTGATCTACCTGGATCGCGAAGTGCAGCGTGAAATCCTGCAGATGTTCCACTTTGCCCTGCGCCCTGGCGGCTTCCTGTTTCTCGGCTCCTCCGAGAGCGCAGATGCCTGCCACGAACTGTTCGCCCCGGTGGACAAGCGTAACCGGATCTTCCGTGCCAAGACCGGCACGGCCAACAGCCGTCGCACCCCGACCATGCCCCGCGGCGGCTATGTGCGAACCAACATTTCCCAACAGCCTGCGCAAAACAGCGTGCAGCGTAAATTGTCTTTCGCTGATATCCATCAACGCGCCTTAGAGCAGTCTGCGCCACCGAGTGTGATCGTCGATGCCAACGCCGACATTCTGCACATGAGCGAAAGTGCCGGGCGTTTCCTGCGGCATGTCGGTGGCGAGCTGTCGCGCAACCTGCTGACGCTGATCCTGCCGGACCTGCGTCTGGAGCTGCGCACCACGCTGTTCCAGGTCCAGCAAAGCGCGCTGCCGGTCAAATCCCGTGAGGTGCCGATCAAGCGTGATGAGCGGCGTTACCTGATCAATCTGGTCGCTCATCCCTACAAGGATGAAGGTTCGGACAGCGAGTACGTGCTGGTGATTTTCGAGGAGGTCGAAGTCGACCCTTCCGAGCTGGCAGCGACCACCGTGCTGCAGAACGAAAACCAGGTGCTGTCCAACCTTGAGCGCGAACTGCAGCGCACCAAGCTGCACCTGCAGGACACCATCGAACAGTCGGAAGTCTCCAGCGAAGAGCTCAAGGCGTCCAACGAGGAAATGCAGGCGATCAACGAAGAACTGCGCTCGGCCACCGAAGAACTGGAAACCAGCAAGGAAGAGCTGCAATCGATCAACGAAGAGTTGCTGACGGTCAATTTCGAGCTGAAAACCAAAGTCGAAGAAACCGACAAGATCAACGACTACCTGACCAACCTGATCGCCTCCACCGACATTGCCACGGTGTTTGTCGACCGCGCCATGCGCATCAAGTGGTTCACCCCGCGCGCCACCGACATCTTCAGCATGTTGCCGGTGGACACCGGGCGCTCCCTGCTCGACATCACCCATCGTCTGGATTACGACAACCTGGCCAGTGACGCGACGCAGGTGTTCGAATCGCTAAAAATGATCGAACGCGAAGTCAGCAGTACCGACAACCGCTGGTACATCGCCCGTCTGTTGCCCTACCGCTCCAGCGAAGACCACATCGACGGCACCGTGCTGACCTTCATCGACATCACCAAACGTCGAGCGGCCGAGGAAGAGTTGCGCCAGGGCGAAGAGCGCATGCGCCTGGTCGCCGAAAGCACCCGCGACTACGCGATTATCACCCTCGATGAACAGGGCGTGATCACCAGCTGGAACAAAGGCGCCGAGTTGATTTTCGGCTACAGCAAGGCCGAGGCCGAGGGCGCTTACTACGACTTCATCTTCTCCCCCGAGGACCGCGCGGCGGGCGTGCCGGAAAACGAATTGCTGGCCGTGCGCACCCATGGCCGCAGCGAAGATGAACGTTGGCATCAACACAAGGATGGCAGCCGCTTCTTTTGTAGCGGCGAAGTGACCCTGCTCAGGGGCGACAACCTTCAGGGCTATGTGAAAATTGCCCGTGACCTGACCGGTCACAAACGCCAGCACGAAGCACAAAGCCAGGAATTGGCGGAAACCCGCAACACCAATTACCTCAAGGATGAGTTCTTCGCGGTCATGTCCCACGAACTCAAGCATCCGCTGAACCTGATCCAGCTCAACGCCGAGCTGCTGCGGCGCTTGCCGGTGACCAAGTCACTGGCTCCGGCGGCCAAGGCGGTGAACACCATTTGCGACGCGGTCACCAGCCAGGCGCGGATCATCGACGATCTGCTGGATGTCGCCCGGGTCCGGACCGGCAAGCTCAAGCTGCAACCGGTCGCCGTCGACCTCGCCAGTGTGCTGCGCGATGTCCATACCGTCGTGCTGAATGACCAGCATGACGTCACTGTTGAACTGCTGGTGCCGTCCGACGCGTTAATGGTCCAGGCCGACCCGACGCGCCTTGAGCAAATCATCTGGAACCTGGTGAACAACGCCCTGAAATTCACTCCACCCAAGGGCCGCGTGCAACTGATCGCCAGCCAGTCCGGGGACATGGCGCGGCTCGATATCAAAGACAACGGCGCCGGCATCGCCCCGGAAAACCTCGAACATGTGTTTGACCTGTTCAGCCAGGCTGAAAAACAACACATCACTCACAACCGTGAAGGGCTGGGAATTGGCCTGTCACTGGTGCGTCAGCTGACCGAGGCGCAACACGGCTCGGTCGAGGTGAGCTCTGGCGGGAGCGGCACAGGCTGTACGTTCACCGTCTACTTGCCCTTGGCCAGGGCCCAAGGCGAAGTACAGCCCGCTGCGTGCGCGGAAGATGTTTCCGGAAGACTCAGCGGCTTGACGATCCTGTTGGTGGACGACTCCGCGGACGTGCTGGAAACCCTGAAAATGCTGCTGGAGATGGAAGATGCGCAGGTGATTGCCTTTGACCGGCCAGTGGCAGCGCTGGACGCGGCGAAAAGCACGCGGTTCGACCTGATCATCTCTGACCTCGGCATGCCGGTCATGAACGGGCACGAGCTGATGAGTGCACTGCGTCAGTTGCCGCTCGCGAAGGATGTACCGGCCATTGCCCTGACCGGCTATGGCGCCAACAGCGACATTCAGAAATCGCGGCAATCAGGCTTTGACCAGCACATCGGCAAACCGGTGTCCTACGATGACCTGATCAGCACCATCGAGACGCTCCGACGCCAGCGCTGAGTCGCGCTCAGTTCAGATAGGCGCGCTGCACACAGGCGCGCCGGTCGATCGCCTGCCTGAGCCGTTCCTTGTGATCGGCCCAGACCCCGGGATCGACCTTGTTGGAGCGCATCAATGCGAGCATGGCCTCCTTGGCGGCCAGGTACTCTGACCAGGCATCATCAGACCTGAGCTTCAAGCGCTCACGCTCGGTCATCTCCATCCGGCGCAATGCGATGACCGACTCATCGGTAATCACCGGACTCAACGTCAGCTGCACACGGTGCGGCGCAACGAACGCCTGAGTGTCCGCCACAACCTCCCTCGCCCGCTGGGTGCCCCACTTCAATGCTGCGCAGTAATGCTCACCGACGCTGCGTTCATGATGCTCCTCGCAGATCGGCCAGCCATCAGCGCCATAGATACCTAGAAAAACCTGGGTAACCCCTTCAACACTAACCCGCGCATGCACCTCGATTTGCACGCCATTGCCCAGCACCTCTTCGTGGGTGTGCAGAGGGAGTCTCGTGTTGGTCCATAACCAGAACTGGGCGCCTCTGCGTCGCATCGATTTCGCTCCTTGAGTGGTCTCTGGAGTAAGGCACAGCAACGCGCGCCTTTCCAATGTCGATCGTCGGGTGATTGCCCATGAAAAAGCCCCGCCGGATGCAAGATCCTGGCGGGGCTTTTTGACAGCCGAAGGGCTGGAATAGGATGGTGTCCCAGGGCAGGTTCGAACTGCCAACCTTCCCCTTAGGAGGGGGATGCTCTATCCAATTGAGCTACTGAGACACAAGTCGTCCGCGAGAAAACGCGGCGCGATGGACGGCGTGCATGTTAACGGGCGGGTCTGCGTTTGTCATGTCGTCCTTAGCGCTTTTTAAGTGTAGGCAGGCGCCCCTTGAACGCGAGGGATTTGTTTACCGTGCAAATTGCATCACCGCAAAAAGCCATCATTGCAAATTGCAATGAAGGCGCCCCTGACAGATATCCTAATTTATTGTTTTTAAAGGATTTAATAGACGTTAGACTCTTGGCACGTCGGCTGCTTTAGCTGTTCTCAAAGAACAACGGAGGCCAGCCTCATGAACCGCGCCCTTTTACTCTCGAATGCGATCGCTCTGGCGGTCTTGCTGGGTTTTCACTTTTTCCCCGAGAGCAGCGCCGAGATGGTCGCCCAACGCATGCCCCATTACCTTCAAGTGCAAAGGGCGCCGCAATTGGCGGTGCTGAGTGATCAGCACGGCTTTGTCGGTCAGGAAGTGAGCCAGGAGAATATCCTGCTGCCGGCGCAGTCTTCCGAACGCCTGGTATTTTGAACAACCCCCATCAGGAGCACAGCATGTCCAAATCAGCCGCAGGATTTTTCGTCCTTGCCCTACTGAGTGGCATTCTTCATTTGTCACTGGTCCAGGACTCGGTGGTCACCCTGCCCCTGATCGCCTGCGGCGTTTTCAGCGCGCTGTTCCTGCTGGCGCTGGTCGCTGGCCGCAAGATCAAGTTTGACCCGGTCTTGCGCTGACTCTCAGCAGATTCAGCACAAGGGCCGGCCAGCGCGAAGCCGTCCTTCTTCATCATCCGCCCCCCCTTCGCAACATTAAGCGTGCAGACGCCTTTGAGCTACCTCAATGAGACTGTCCCGGCCGGACCCGTACGGCCCACCAGGTAAATCAGTTTGCCATCCATCCTGAAATAGCCCTCCATGCAGTGGATGCCACTAGTAAATCGGCCATTTGCCACTATCCTGTACAAGGCAAGGAATCGTGATCGACTCCGCATGACATGTACCTTCAGGTGTCTTTGATATTACCTGTCGGGTAACAGGACGCGGCCAGCGATACGGACGGGGCAGACTTTTCAAACCAGTCCGCATTTCTGATAATTGGTGCTGGCATAACGCCGGCATCCAGTTCAATATTTGTCACAGAATTGACGCCAATGAACTGGCTACTTTGAGGCATGATGCGAGCCTCTATCAATTCAGGTTGAACATTTGGCCAGAGTCCTTGTCCTATCAGACATCTGCGGCCAATCCCGAGAACCGCTCCCCTGAACTAACCGGTTAAATATATGCGCCCATTGAAACAGGCAATTTATTCCAGCCGTACGGCTGACAAGTTCGTCGTACGTCTGCCAGACGGAATGCGTGAACGCATTGCCGAGGTGGCTCGCAATCATCATCGCAGCATGAACTCCGAAATCATTGCGCGCCTTGAGCAGAGTCTTATTCAGGAAGGCGCACTGGGCGAAGAGTTGAGCATGCGCCTGGACAGCCCGGAGCTGTCACTGCACGAACGCGAACTGCTGCAACGCTTCCGCCAACTTTCCCATCGTCAGCAAAACGCACTTGTTTCGCTGATTGCCCATGACGCCGAAATGGCCGCAGACGCCTCCTGATTCATCCGAAAGCTCAAGCCAGCTGATTGCTGGCTTTTTTTTGCCTAAAATTCAGGCAAAAAAAACCCGCCGATGGCGGGTTTTTTTACGTCTGGAAATCAGAGCAGGAAGATGGTCGCCAGCCCCAGGAAGATGAAGAAGCCGCCACTGTCGGTCATGGCGGTGATCATCACGCTGGCGCCCATCGCCGGATCGCGCCCCATCTTCGCCAGGGTCATGGGGATCAACACTCCCATCAACGCCGCCAGCAACAGGTTAAGCGTCATGGCGGCGGTCATCACCACGCCAAGCGACCAGCTGCCATACAGCATGTAGGCGACAACACCGATCACCCCGCCCCACACCAGGCCATTGATCAGGCCTACGGCCAACTCTTTGCGCATCAGGCGTGACGTGTTGCCGGTGCTCACCTGGTCCAGCGCCATGGCGCGAACGATCATGGTGATGGTCTGGTTACCCGAGTTACCACCGATGCCCGCCACGATCGGCATCAAAGCCGCCAGCGCCACCAGCTTCTCGATCGAGCCTTCGAACAAACCGATCACGCGGGAGGCAATGAACGCGGTGATCAGGTTCACCGCCAGCCAGGCCCAGCGGTTACGCAGGGATTTCCAGACCGACGCGAAAATATCTTCTTCTTCGCGCAGACCCGCCATGTTGAGAACTTCGTTTTCGCTCTCTTCACGAATCAGGTCGACCATTTCATCGATGGTCAGACGGCCGATCAGCTTGCCGTTCTTGTCGACAACGGGCGCCGAGATCAAATCGTAACGTTCGAACGCCTGTGCGGCATCGTAGGCATCTTCGTCCGGGTGAAAACTCACCGGATCACTGGCCATGACTTCCGAAACCTGTTTTTCCGGGTCGTTGACCAACAGACGCTTGATTGGCAACACGCCCTTGAGCACGCCGTCGTAATCGACCACAAACAGTTTGTCAGTGTGGCCTGGCAGCTCTTTGAGGCGGCGCAGGTAGCGCAAGACCACTTCGAGACTGACATCCTCACGGATCGTCACCATCTCGAAGTCCATCAGCGCACCGACCTGCTCCTCGTCATAGGACAACGCGGAGCGAACGCGCTCACGCTGTTGGCCATCGAGGGTTTCCATCAGCTCGTGGACGACGTCTCGCGGCAGCTCGGAGGCCAGGTCAGCGAGTTCGTCGGCATCCATGTCCCTGGCGGCAGCCAGGAGTTCGTGATCGTCCATGTCGGCGATCAGGGTTTCACGCACCGAGTCGGAAACTTCGAGCAGGATGTCGCCGTCGCGGTCAGCCTTGACCAATTGCCAGAGCGTCAGACGGTCGTCCAGCGGCAAGGCTTCAAGGATGTAGGCGACGTCGGCGGAGTGCAGGTCATCGAGCTTGCGTTGCAGCTCGACGAGGTTTTGCCGGTGGACCAGGTTCTCGACCCGGTCATGATGCGGGCCTTCCTGGCGATGAGTCAGGTCTTCGACCACCCGCTGACGCTGCAACAGCTCAACGACTTGAGCGAGGCGGTCCTGCAGGCTTTCTTGCGTTTTCTTTACTTCAACTTCGGACATAGGCGAACTCCACTCCCAGCAGCGGGGCACGCCGGAAGGATCAATCAGTCAATTCATGATTGGAAAAACGGTTTACTGAGTTACTACTGGGTAAGTCCATGGAGGTATTCCACAAGCCCCGGCGGGGCTGACGGGCGCAATGATACACCGCCCGACGGTTTTAAACGTTAAAAAATCTCGGCTGAAACAAGCGCTTGCGAGACAAACCTGAGCGCCATCCTGATCCATGAAAATGCGACGACTCATTCCGAAAAGAAAACACACCACCACTGAAAAATGTAGCGGCTACCCTTGAGTCAGACCGTCATGGAGGACGTTTGATGCTATTGAGTACACAGTATTTTTTGCTGATCGCCCTGCTCTGCCTGCCGCTCGAGGCAATTGCTACGACCGTTCACCGATGCGAAGCAGCCAATGGCCGCATTACCTTCACCACATTGGGCTGTGCGACGGATGACAGCCTTTCGCTCCAGGATGTGCGCACCTTTACTCCTGGCAGCACGGTGGCCCTTATGCCGGAAGCGGACGCGCGCGAAACATCAGGTATGAAAAACAAAAGGAGGGAGCCGACGGTCGTCGGCCAGACCGAGGATAAATGCGGGAACGTGATTAACGCACGGGAGCGACGGGAAGCGATCATCAATCAACGGGTGGTTGCCGGCATGAGCCAGCAGGATGTCGAAAGCGCACTCGGCAAACCTGACAAGATCACGGTTCGCAATTCGACCACAAGCTACCGTTACGACACCAAGCGGGGCCGCAGTGCTCAGGTCGAGTTCGATGAGAAAGGATGCACCAAGGGAAAAGCCAAATCCCGGACGGCAAAAAGCCCGCGTTAAACGCGGGCTTTTTGGTGTTTGGTGCACTCGACAGGATTCGAACCTGTGACCGCTCGGTTCGTAGCCGAGTACTCTATCCAGCTGAGCTACGAGTGCAATTTGTGTTTTTAGACCAGATCACAACTGGTTGAAGCAGAGTAGCTCACATTACTGCAAACAACTCTTAAATGGTGCACTCGACAGGATTCGAACCTGTGACCGCTCGGTTCGTAGCCGAGTACTCTATCCAGCTGAGCTACGAGTGCATTTGTTGCCGCGCATTATAGGCCGTTGAATCTTTTTGTAAAGCGCTTTTTCTAGTAATTTCAACAACTTACCGAAGAAGCCAGATTACAACGTACTACGCAAATAATGGCGGAGAACGGGGGATTCGAACCCCCGACACCCTTTTGAGGTGTACTCCCTTAGCAGGGGAGCGCCTTCGGCCACTCGGCCAGCTCTCCGCAACACGGGGCGTATATTAACCAGCTTCTTCCCCGTTTGCAAACATAAAAAACGATAAAAATTAATGGCTTGGTTCTTCGTCCTTCTCTTTCTTTATACGCAGGTAAATTTCCTCACGGTGGACCGCAACCTCTTTCGGGGCGTTGACACCGATACGCACTTGATTTCCTTTAACGCCGAGCACGGTCACGGTGATTTCGCCATCACCAATAATCAGGCTTTCTGCGCACCGACGAGTCAGAATCAGCATACCTTTCTCCTCACGCATTTCATTTCAGGGACAACAGTCTGCAAAAAAAAGGCACTCGACCTACAACCTGAGCGGTCGCAGCCCTACATGCCTGAGTATTGACTAGCGCGGACAAAAGAACAGTTTCGAGCCGCACCATTCAAAAAACAAAAGGGCGCGGTCAGACCGCGCCCTTCAGCAAACGCATCACTCGCCCTGACGGGCCGGCGCGTCCAGTTCGAAAGCCGTGTGCAGAGCGCGCACAGCCAGTTCCAGGTACTTCTCTTCGATCACCACGGAGACTTTGATTTCCGAGGTCGAGATCATCTGGATGTTGATGCTTTCTTTCGCCAGGGATTCGAACATGCGGCTGGCCACGCCTGCGTGGGAGCGCATGCCGACACCGACGATCGAGACCTTGGCGATCTTGATGTCGCCAACCACTTCACGGGCACCGATCTCGCGAGCGGTGTTTTCCAGCACGGTTTGCGCGGCCTGGAAGTCATTGCGGTGGACGGTGAAGGTGAAGTCGGTGGTGTTATCGTGCGCAACGTTCTGCACGATCATGTCGACTTCGATGTTCGCGGCGCTGATCGGGCCGAGAATCTTGAATGCAACGCCCGGGGTGTCTGGCACGCCACGGATGGTCAGCTTGGCTTCATCGCGGTTGAAAGCGATGCCGGAAATGATCGGCTGTTCCATGGTTTCCTCTTCATCAATAGTAATGAGGGTGCCCGGACCCTCCTTGAAGCTGTGCAGTACGCGCAGCGGAACGTTGTACTTGCCGGCGAACTCGACCGCACGGATCTGCAACACCTTGGAACCGAGACTGGCCATTTCCAGCATCTCTTCGAAGGTGATCTTGTCCAGGCGCTGAGCCACGGACACCACACGCGGGTCGGTGGTGTAGACGCCGTCGACATCGGTGTAGATCTGGCATTCGTCAGCCTTCAAGGCCGCCGCCAGCGCCACGCCGGTGGTGTCGGAACCGCCACGACCGAGGGTGGTGATGTTGCCGTGCTCGTCGACGCCCTGGAAACCGGCGACAACCACCACGCGACCTGCTTTCAGATCACCGCGAATCTTCTGGTCATCAATCTGCAAGATACGCGCTTTATTGTGTGCGCTGTCCGTCAGAATCCGCACCTGGTTGCCGGTGTAGGACACCGCTGGCACACCGCGCTTGATCAGCGCCATGGCCAACAGGGCAATCGTCACCTGCTCACCGGTGGAAACGATCACGTCCAGCTCACGCGGAACCGGCTGGCCGTCGCCACTGATTTGCTTGGCCAGATCGATCAGACGGTTGGTTTCGCCGCTCATTGCAGACAGCACAACCACCAGGTCATCGCCGGCATCGCGGAATTTCTTAACCTTGTCGGCGACCTGCTCGATTCTCTCGACAGTGCCGACCGAGGTGCCTCCAAATTTCTGTACGATCAAAGCCATTTCAAAGCCGCCTCTGCCCATGAAGGGCGCCCAAATAATCACTCAAACAGCGTTCCGGCCCACCACTAGACTGCGGGCCGGAGACGCTGCCTTATAGACCCTGCTCTACAAATGGAACGGTCAGGGCCAATGCGGCATCCAGTGCGCCAGCGTCAGTACCACCGCCCTGCGCCATGTCTGGACGACCACCGCCCTTCCCGCCCACTGCCGCAGCGGCTTGCTTCATCAAATCACCGGCTTTGAGTTGGCCAGTCAGGTCTTTGGTTACGCCTGCAACCAGAACGACCTTTTCCTCATGGACACTGCCGAGCAGGATCACTGCGCGGCCGAGTTTGTTTTTCAGTTGATCGACCAGCGCCAGCAGCGCCTTGGCATCCTGACCGTCCAGACGCACGGCCAGCACTTTCACACCCTTGACGTCCAGGGCAGAGGCCGACAGATCGTCGCCCGCCGCGCTGGCAGCCTTGGCCTGCAACTGCTCGAGTTGCTTCTCCAGCAGACGGTTGCGCTCCAGCACAGCCGACAGCTTGTCGATCAGGTTGTCGCGGCTGCCCTTGACCAGGTTGGCCGCTTCCTTGAGTTGTTCTTCGGCAGCGTTCAAGTATGCCAGCGCTGCTGCGCCGGTGACCGCTTCGATACGACGCACGCCAGAAGCCACGCCGCCTTCGCTGATGATTTTCAGCAGGCCGATGTCGCCGGTACGGTTGGCGTGGATGCCGCCACACAGCTCAACGGAGAAATCGCCGCCCATGCTCAGCACGCGCACGTTGTCGCCGTATTTCTCGCCGAACAGCGCCATGGCGCCTTTCTTCTTGGCGGTTTCGATGTCGGTTTCTTCGGTTTCAACGGCGGAGTTCTTGCGAATCTCGGCGTTGACGATGTCTTCCAGGGCCTTCAATTGCTCAGGCTTGATGGCTTCGAAATGGCTGAAGTCGAAGCGCAGGCGCTGACTGTCGACCAACGAGCCTTTCTGCTGAACGTGATCGCCCAGGACTTTACGCAAAGCGGCGTGCAGCAAGTGCGTTGCCGAGTGGTTCAGCGATGTGGCGTGACGCACGTCGGCTTCAACGTGGGTTTCAACCGGAGCACCAATCAACAGGCTGCCCGAGGCCAGTACGCCGTGGTGCAGGAACGCGCCGCCGGTTTTGGTGGTGTCGCGCACGTCGAAACGGCCGTTGCTCGATTGCAGGTAACCGCAATCGCCGATCTGACCACCGGATTCCGCGTAGAAAGGGGTCTGATCGAGAACGACCACGCCCTCTTCGCCTTCGCTCAGAACGTCGACCGACTGCCCGTCTTTATAGAGAGCAACGACTTTCGCCGAACCGCTGGTGGCTTTGTAACCGGTGAATTCGGTGGCCACGTCAACCTTGACCAGGCTGTTGTAGTCCATGCCGAACGAGCTGGCGGAACGCGCACGGACGCGCTGGGCTTCCATTTCGCGCTCGAAGCCTTCTTCGTCGATGGTCAGGCTGCGCTCGCGAGCGATGTCGCCGGTCAGGTCCATCGGGAAACCGTAGGTGTCGTAGAGTTTGAACACCACGTCGCCCGGCACCACGTCGCCTTTGAGTTCGGCCAGATCCTGCTCGAGGATTTTCAGGCCATGCTCCAGGGTCTTGGAGAACTGCTCTTCTTCGGCTTTCAGCACGCGCTCGATGTGAGCCTGCTGGGATTTCAGCTCAGGGAACGCTTCGCCCATTTCGGCGACCAGGGCCGCAACGATCTGGTAGAAGAAGCTGCCCTTGGCGCCCAGCTTGTTGCCGTGACGGCAGGCGCGACGGATGATCCGGCGCAGCACGTAACCGCGGCCTTCGTTGGACGGCAACACGCCGTCGGCAATCAGGAAACCACAGGAACGAATGTGGTCGGCCACGACTTTCAGGGAAGCCTGTGCGTCGTTGGTGCAACCGATGGCCTTGGCCGATGCGTTCAGCAGGCTCTGGAACAGGTCGATTTCATAGTTCGAGTGAACGTGCTGCAGCACGGCACTGATCCGCTCCAGGCCCATGCCGGTGTCGACCGACGGTGCTGGCAGCGGGTGCAACACGCCATCGGCGGTGCGGTTGAACTGCATGAACACGTTGTTCCAGATTTCGATGTAGCGGTCGCCGTCTTCTTCCGGCGAGCCCGGCGGGCCACCCCAGATGTCGGCGCCGTGATCGTAGAAAATCTCGGTGCAAGGGCCGCACGGGCCGGTATCGCCCATGGTCCAGAAGTTGTCGGACGCGTATGGCGCGCCTTTGTTGTCGCCGATGCGAACCATGCGCTCGGCGGGAACACCGATTTCCTTGGTCCAGATGTCGTAGGCCTCGTCATCGCTGGCGTAGACGGTGACCCAGAGCTTTTCTTTCGGCAGGTTCAGCCACTTGTCGGAGGTCAGGAAGTTCCAGGCGTAGGTGATCGCATCGCGCTTGAAGTAATCACCGAAACTGAAGTTACCCAGCATTTCGAAGAAGGTGTGGTGACGGGCGGTATAACCGACGTTTTCCAGGTCGTTGTGCTTGCCGCCGGCGCGCACGCATTTCTGGCTGGAGACGGCGCGGGTGTACGCGCGCTTTTCCTGGCCCAGGAAGCAGTCCTTGAACTGGTTCATCCCCGCGTTAGTGAACAGCAGGGTTGGGTCGTTGCCCGGAATCAAAGAGCTGGAGGCTACACGGGTGTGGCCTTGCTCTTCGAAGAAGCGAAGGAAGGCTTCACGGATTTCTGCGCTTTTCATTAGGTTCTTCCACGGAGGCTGCGGCCAAAGGCCTGTGCGAAACGTCAACAGACGAAGCGACGGCAAAGGGCCGCATTATATCGGCCCTGCGCGCGGGGTACAGCGTGTTTATACGATAGAAACGGTCAATTGGACGGCTAACGCGGTCAGTTGCGCGAAAACTCGACGAATGTCGCGATGACTTGCTCGATTTGCGCACGGCTGACGTCCATGTGCGTGACCATTCTAAGACGACTGGCGGCGCTGAGCTTGATCCCGCGCTCAGCGGCAAAGGCCTTGATCGCTTCGGCCTTGTCGCCCATTTGCACGTAAACCATGTTGGTCTGCACGGGTTCGACGTTGTAACCGGCGTCACGAAGTCCGTCCGCCAGGAATTGCGCGTTGGCATGGTCGTCGGCCAGACGCTGGACATTGTTATCCAGCGCGTACAAACCCGCCGCGGCCAGAAGACCCGCTTGACGCATCCCGCCGCCGACCATCTTGCGCAGGCGGCGCGCCTTGCCGATCAACTCGACCGAGCCGCACAACACCGAGCCGATCGGCGCGCCCAGGCCTTTGGACAAGCAGACCGACACTGAATCGAAATGCCGGGTGATCTCGCGGGCATCAACGCCCAGTTTCACCGCTGCGTTGTACAGCCGGGCGCCGTCCAGGTGCAGGGCCAGACCGTGTTCACGGGTGAAGCTGCGAGCCCGGGCCAGATACTCCAGCGGCAAGACCTTGCCCTGCATGGTGTTTTCCAGCGCCAGCAAGCGGGTACGAGCGAAATGGAAGTCGTCCGGCTTGATCGCTGCGGCGACCTGTTCCAGATCCAGCGAGCCATCGGCCTGCACTTCCAGCGGCTGAGGCTGGATCGAACCGAGCACTGCCGCACCGCCCCCTTCATACTTATAGGTGTGAGCCTGTTGGCCGACGATGTATTCGTCCCCGCGCTCACAGTGCGCCATCAAGCCCAGCAAGTTGCTCATGGTGCCCGTCGGCACGAACAGCGCCGCGGCAAAACCCAACCGATCGGCAAGCTCGGCTTCCAGTCGATTGACCGTCGGATCTTCGCCGTAGACGTCGTCACCGGTGGCCGCCCTGGCCATCGCGTCGAGCATCCCTGGAGTCGGCTGGGTGACGGTGTCGCTGCGAAGATCGATAACGCTCATGAATCTGGCCTCGGTAAGCAGGGGAAAATCCCGTTCAGGGGGGAATTACTGCGGCCTTGACGACGAATAATCAACCCTTGGGCGAGGAAAAGGCCGCTCAAGCGAGTGAAAAAGTTGATAACAATCATCAGATAGCCGCAATGCACAGGGGCGAAATATGTGTTAAAAACGCTGCGCCGCCAGACAATCTGACGGCAAAACGTTCTCAGGGCGGGGTGCAACTCCCCACCGGCGGTAATTGCGCGCAATGCGCATAGCCCGCGAGCGCTTGGCGACAGCACGGCTTTGGCGGTGACTGGCGACAAGGTCAGCAGACCCGGTGTGATCCCGGGGCCGACGGTCATAGTCCGGATGAAGAGAGAACGGGATTGGCGCCAAAGGGCCGTCCGCCGGCATTCGTGCGAGCGTGCGTACCCTTAAATCCCATTCGATTCATATGCCCTGTTTTTTACATAAACAGGAGTCAGAACATGCAACCCACCGCAATCGACAGCAAAAGCAAAAACCATCAGGGCGAGCGCGTTGCGTTCATTCAGGCCTGCTGGCACAAGGAAATCGTCGACCAGAGCCGTAAGGGCTTCGTCGCCGAAATGATTGCCCAGGGTTATCAGGAGTCGGAGATCGATTTCTTCGAAGTCGGCGGCGCCTTTGAAATTCCTTTGCACGCCAAACTGCTGGCCAAATCTGGTCGCTATGCCGGCATTGTTGCCGCTGGCCTGGTGGTCGATGGCGGGATCTACCGTCACGAATTCGTCGCCCAGTCGGTCATCAGCGGGCTGATGCAGGTTCAGCTGGAATCTGAAGTGCCGGTGTTCTCGGTGGTGTTGACCCCGCATCACTTCCACGCCGGTGAAGAACACCAGAAGTTCTTCTTCGATCACTTTGTGCACAAGGGTCAGGAAGCGGCGAAGACGTGTGCGGATACGCTGCAGAAGATGCGAGCCTTGCGTCGCAGTGAACACCGCGCAGTAGCGGTCTAAACACCGGACACAACTGTGGGAGCCAGCCTGCTGGCGATAGCGGTGTATCAGTCGACAACCAGAGTGACTGACACACTGCAATCGCTAGCAGGCTAGCTGTGTAAACCCACCACATTGGTTCTGCGGTGAATTCAGGCGAGGTTTTCGTCGGTAGTCGGCACGATCAGGATGCCGGCGCGCAGACCATTTTTCACCTTGGGGTTCGGGAAGATGATCCGGGCGCCCTCTTCCTCGATGATCCAGCGCGTCTGGGCGATGTCTTCGGCCAGCAGATAGCCCACTTCCAGTTCCGAAAAGTTTTCAATGTCCGCTGGCAGGTTCAAGCGGAAGCTGTCGCTGTGCTTGATGATTTCCCGCGCCACACTGAATAACTGCAACCCATCCAGCGCCGCATCGTTCGGTTCCGGCTCGGAGCCTTCGATGATCTGTTTGAGGCGGGTTTCCAGCAATGAGACGTTGACGCCATCGTTCTGCCCGAACGGCCGCGCCTTGCCCAACTCCAGGGTGAAAGACTCGGCGCCGAGCTTGTCGTAGGTGTAGGAACTGAAAACGATGGACGGCTTGTTTTGCAGCAGCACCGCTTCCATACCGGCGGCGCGCAGGCGTGCCAGCTCCTGACGGGAATGCTGGCGACCTTCTTTCCATGGATACAGGGCGAACTGCTCGATTTTCGAGCCACGAATCGCCGTATGCAGGTCGTAGTGCAGTCGCTCACGATCCGGCAGGCTGAAGAAACTGGCCGCCAGCCGCTCGAGTTCACAGGCGCGCAAAGCCTCGGAGCCACTGGTTTGTTCGTGACGGCCGTTGAACAGCCGGTTGACGTCCTGCTCGATAAAACGCTCGCCTCTGCGAATCGCGTCCGGGTTGCCGAACAGGAACAGAATGCGTGCACGCGGCTTCAAGTCGCCGCGGGCGATGTCATGCAACAGGCGATCAAGCAACTCGATCGGCGCTGTTTCGTTGCCATGGATCCCGGCTGACAGCAGCAGGTCCAGGCCGTTATCCCGAGCTTCAGGTGGCCGGACTTCCAGCGCACCTTCGCTCAACCAGCGCATCCGCACGCCTTCGACAGTCAGTTGAGTCTTCTCCGCCGGTTCGCGGCCGGCGAGGGTCAGTTCAAGCAGTTTGCCGAGGGCGAGCATAGAGCGGTTTCCTTAGTGGTCGTGTGCGCAATCCGGGCCGTGCACGTGGTCTTCGTCACCGACTTCAGCCGGTTCCATTTCCAGTTGCAGACTTACCAGATTAGTCGCCAATGGGCGCAGCAGCAGGTTGGCGTATTCAGCGTCACCTTCTTCGACGTCCACGCCGATCAGCAGTTGGCCGCGGCCATCTTGCTGAATCCACAGCTCTTTGCCTTGCCACAGGACCGCGACGCGGGTGCAGGACGTTTCCAGTTGCGTGCCGTCGGTGTCTTCAAGGATCAGCTGCAGGGTATCGCTCATGTGTTTTACGCTCTCGGCTTTCAATTGATCTGGAATGGATAAACCGCGCCCAGTTTAAGGATTTGCGTCAGTTCATCCAGTGCCGTCCGGCACTCAAGCAGCAATTGCGGGTCCGCGAGATCGTTTTCGGTCATGCGGTCGCGGTAGTGCTTGTCGACCCATTCGGTCAACGTGCCGTACAACGGTGCCGTCATGATAACCCCTGGGTTGACGGCCGCCAGTTCGGTTTCATTCAATGCGACGCGCAGGCGCAGGCACGCGGGGCCACCGCCGTTCTGCATGCTTTGCTTCAAATCAAAAACTTTGACTTCGCGGATCAGGCCGCCAGAGCTGGTCAGGCCTTGCAGGTACTGCCAGACGCGCTCGTTGCCACGGCACTCTTCCGGCACGATCAACAGCATCGAGCCATCAGGACGCGACAGCAGTTGGCTGTTGAACAGGTAGGAACGCACCGCGTCTTCCACGGTGACCGCAGAACGCGGAACGCAGATCGACTGGAAATTCCCGCCGACCTTGGCCAGTTTGCCTTGCAGCTCGGCCAGCATCTGGTCGGTGTCGAGGAACGCGTCCTCGTGATAGAACAGCACTTCGCCGTTACCCACCGCGATCACGTCGTTGTGGAACACGCCCTGATCGATCACCAAAGGGTTCTGCTGCCCGTAGACCACGCCGTCGTCGCTCAAGCCGTGCAGACGGGCAACCGCTTGCGACGCTTCGAGCGTCTGGCGCGCCGGGTACTTCTGCGGCGCTGGATAGCGGGTATCGAACGCACTGCGACCGAACACAAAGAACTCGACGCCGGCTTCACCGTATTCACGGCAGAAACGGGTGTGGTTGGCCGCGCCTTCATCACCGAACTGCGCCACGGCCGGCAACGCGGCGTGGTGAGCGAAGTGTTTCTGGTCCGCGAACATCGCGCCCAGCACGCGGCTGGTGGTCGGGTGTTCGATGCTGCGGTGGTATTTGCAGTTGAGGTTGGCGGCGGTGAAATGCACGCGGCCGTCAGCGGTATCAGCGCTTGGGCTGACGGTGGCGGCGTTGGCCACCCACATGCTCGAGGCCGAGCAACTGGCGACCAGCAACGGCATTGCGTCTTTGGCAGCTCGCTCGATCACTTGCGCGTCGGTGCCGCTGAAGCCCAGGCGACGTAGGGCGGCCACGTCAGGACGCTCTTGTGGCGCCAGCACGCCTTGCTGAAAGCCCATTTCCATCAGCGCTTTCATTTTCGCCAGGCCTTGCAGCGCGGCTTCCTTCGGGTTCGAAGACTGCTGGCTGTTGCTCTGGGACGCTACGTTGCCGTAGGACAGGCCACCGTAGTTATGGGTCGGCCCCACTAGACCGTCAAAATTGACTTCATAGGATTTCATCAGCGAGGCTCCACGAGAATCTGTTGTTATAGGCTTCAGTAACTAAATTTGAGACCGAGGCGCAGCCATCGCCAGCAGGCTGGCTCCCACAGGTTCGGGGGTGTCCACACATTTGGTGTACGACCCAATCACTGTGGGAGCCAGCCTGCTGGCGATGGGCATCACGCCATCTTCACGCCGGGCGTCAGGGCCGCAGGCAACACCAGACTCGGCGTTTCCAGCGAAGCCACCGGGTACGCGCAGTAATCTGCCGCGTAATAGGCGCTGGCGCGATGGTTGCCCGAGGCGCCGATGCCGCCGAACGGAGCGCTGCTCGCAGCACCGGTCAGCTGTTTGTTCCAGTTGACGATACCGGCACGGCTTTCCAGCCAGAACTGCTGATAACGCGCTTCGGAATCCGACAGCAGACCGGCGGCCAGACCGTATTCGGTGTCGTTGGCTTCAGCGATCGCCGCTTCAAAATCAGCGTAGCGGATCACTTGCAGCAGCGGGCCGAACAGCTCTTCGTCAGGACGATCGGCCACGGCCGATACATCCAGAATGCCAGGGGTCAACAACGCGGCTTGCGCCTGAGGCTGAGTCATTTCCAGCAGCGCCACGGCGCCATTGGCCAGCAGATGCTCTTGGGCATCCATCAGCGCTTTCGCCGCACCGAGAGAAATCACCGAGCCCATGAACGGCGCCGGTTGCTGATCGAAGGCACCGACCTCAATGGTCGAGCAGACCGCCACCAGACGCGCCAGCAGTGTGTCGCCCCAGGCGCCCTGCGGCACCAGCAAGCGGCGCGCACAGGTGCAACGCTGACCGGCGGAGATGAACGCCGACTGGATGATGGTGTAAACGGCAGCATCGAGATCAGCGACCTCATCGACCACCAGCGGGTTATTACCGCCCATCTCCAATGCCAGAATCTTGTCCGGACGACCGGCGAACTGCTGGTGCAGATGATTGCCGGTGCGGCTCGAACCGGTGAAGAACAGACCGTCGATGCCCGGGTTCGCCGCCAGGGCGATACCGGTTTCGCGAGCGCCTTGCAGCAGGTTCAACACGCCTGCCGGCAGGCCGGCTTCGATCCAGCACTTGACCGTCAATTCGGCGACTTTCGGGGTCAGTTCACTCGGCTTGAACAGCACACTGTTACCGGCCAGCAGCGCCGGTACGATGTGACCGTTGGGCAAGTGACCGGGGAAGTTGTAAGGACCGAACACCGCGACCACGCCATGCGGCTTGTGGCGCAATACGGCGGTGGCGTCGCCCAGCGGGCCGCTCTTCTCGCCGGTGCGTTCACGGTAGCTCTGCACCGAGATCGCGATCTTGTTGACCATGCTGGTCACTTCAGTCGCCGATTCCCACAGCGGTTTACCGGTTTCTTCACCGATGCAGCGCGCCAGTTCGTCAGCGTTGTTTTTCAACGCGGCGGCAAAAGCCTCCAGCACGGCGATGCGTTCATCCAGGGTGCGCCGGGCCCAACCCGGAAACGCCTGACGCGCGGCTTGCACGGCGGACTCAACCTGAGCAGCGGTAGCGCCCTCGCCGGCCCACAGCACTTGCTGGGTCACCGGGTTCAGCGACTGGAAGGCTTCGCCCTGACCGGCCAGCCATTCACCTGCGATGTATAGCGAATTCATTATTTCGACTCCCGAGCAGCAGACAACGGAACGGCGCGAACCTGATCGCCGGCGTTGAGTTGAAGACGTTTGGCGGTCAGCGGATCGACGACCAGCGTGCCGGCGGCGAAGCGTGCTGGCGCGGCAGTGATCCGGCAGTCTTCGCGCTTGCGGTTGTGAATCAGGAACGGCGTGGCGTCGTCACCCGGCGTGCCAATGGCCAACACCAGCGCCTGACTGTCGCGCACCGCGCGGATCTTGCCGGTTTCGCATTCCACCGCCGGGCCGGCGTCGAAGATGTCGACGTAGCCCTGGTAGCTGAAACCTTCGCTCTTGAGCATCGACAGCGCCGGCTCGGTGTCGGGGTGAACCTGACCGATCACGTTGCGCGCATCCGGCGACAGGAAGCAGGTGTACAGCGGGAACTTCGGCATCAGTTCGGCGATGAACGCCTTGTTGCCCACGCCGGTCAGGTAATCGGCCTGGCTGAATTCCATCTTGAAGAAGTGGCGGCCCAGGCTTTCCCAGAACGGCGAACGCCCGGCTTCGTCGGACACGCCGCGCATCTCGGCGATGATCTTGTTGCCGAACAGCTGCGGGAACTCGGCGATGAACAGCATCCGCGCCTTGGCCAGCATGCGACCGTTGAGGCCCGTGCGGTAGTCGGCGTGCAGGAACAACGAGCACAGTTCGGAGTTGCCGGTCAGGTCGTTGGCCAGGAACAGCGTCGGGATTTCGCGATAGATGTTCAGCTCTTGGGACGCGCTGACCGTCAGGCCCACCCGGAAGTTGTACCAGGGCTCACGCAGACCGACGGCACCGGCAATGGCGGAAATCCCCACCACACGACCGTTGTCATCTTCGAGCACGAACAGGTAGTCCGCATCGCCGCGCCCGGCTTCGCCGCGGAAGGTCTTCTCGGCCCAGCCGACCCGATGGGCCAGACGCTCTTCGTTGGCCGGCAAGGTGGTCAGGCCGGTGCCGGTGCTGCGGGCCAGGTCGATCAGAGCGGGTAAATCGCTGCTGCGTACGGGACGAACGATCATGCTATCTCCTCAAACGGGCCGCCAACGCCACCCGCGAAACTTCGCTGCTTTCTAGGCAATCAAACCGCTACAAGGCGCACGCTGGCACCTTCACCGACGCCCAGGGCTTCGGCTGCTTCCAGGTCCAGGGTCACCGGTTTGCCCGGCGCGTAATCGAGCTCGAGCAACACGGCGCGGTAATCCTGCAACTGGGCATTGGCCACCAGATATTGACGACCGGCGCCTTTGACCGGCTCACCGATTTTCACCGGGACCACACGGCTCTGGGCGATCGAACGGATCCCCGAGACACGTGCATGCAGGGTCGGGCCGCCGTCGAAAATGTCGATGTAGTGATCGGTCTCGAAGCCTTCGCGCATCAGGATGTCGAAAGTGATCTGCGCCCGTGGATGCACCTGGCCCATCGCTTCTTGCGCGGAGTCCGGCAGCAACGGCACGTAGATCGGGTAATGCGGCATCAGCTCGGCGAGGAAGGTCCGGCTCTTCAGACCGCACAGACGCTCGGCTTCAGCGTAGTTGAGGTCGAAGAAGTTACGGCCGATGGCATCCCAGAACGGTGAGTCGCCGTTTTCGTCGCTGTAACCGACGATCTCGGTCACCACGGAATCGGCAAAGCGCTCCGGATGGCTGGCCACGAACAGCAAGCGACCACGGGAGTTGAGTTCGGCCCAGGGCGAACCCACCAACTCGCGCTGCACGTAGAAACTGGTCAGCAAACTGTTGCCGGTCAGGTCGTGGCACTGGGAGAGCACGTGGATCTTGTTATGAATCTTCAGCTCGCGGGAAGCGTGCACGAAGGTTTCATTGCGGAAACTGTAGAACGGCTCCGAATAACCGGCCGACGCCACGATGGCCGAACAGCCCACCAGTTTGCCGGTGGTGGAGTCTTCGAGGACGAAGAAATAGCTCTCTTCACCGTTGAAGCTGACTTCGGCGGAGAACGAAGCTTCGCTCGCGGCGATCTTGTCGCTCAGGCGTTCAACGTCATCCGGCAAGGAAGTGACACCAATCGGGCTGTCCGCAGCCAGACGCTGTACCTCGCCCAGATCAGCCATTTGCGCGGGGCGCATCACCAGCATGGTGTCACTCCTTAATCTCAGAACTTACAGAAGAAAAAATCCCGGGCTGCCCCTGAAACAACTCAGAGTCAACTGTGGGAGCTAGCCTGCTGGCGATATCGTCCTGTCAGGCAACAATGATGTTGGCTATCAGGCCCTCTTCGCTAGCAGGCTAGCTCCCACACGTTTGATCCAGCCCGAAACAAAAATTTGGTTCGACGCCTGAAAATGTCAGGCGTCGAAGGGTCTATCAGGCTTGCGTCAGTTTCGCCGCAGCGCGCTCGAAACGGTCCAGGCCTTCATCGATGTCAGCATCTTCTACCACCAGGCTTGGCGCGAAACGCACCACGTCCGGGCCGGCTTGCAGGACCATCAGGCCTTCGCGCTCGGCAGCGTTGAAGATGTCCTTGGCCTTGCCTTTCCAGGCATCGCTCAGCACACAACCGATCAACAGGCCCATGCCGCGGACCTTGGTGAACAGGCCGTATTTCTCGCCGATCTGTTCCAGGCGCGCCTTGAACTTGTTGTGCTTGGCGTTGACGCCGGCCAGCACTTCAGGGGTGTTGATCACGTCAATCACCGCTTCGGCCACTGCGCACGCCAGCGGGTTGCCGCCGTAGGTGGTGCCGTGGGTGCCGACGACCAGATGTTTGGCCAGGTCTTCGGTGGTCAGCATGGCTGCGATCGGGAAACCGCCGCCCAGGCTCTTGGCGCTGGTCAGGATGTCCGGGATCACGCCGTATTGCTGGTAGGCGAACAACTTGCCGGTGCGGCCCATGCCGGTCTGCACTTCGTCGAAGATCAGCAGCGCGTTGTGTGCGGTGCAGAGGTCACGGGCGCCTTGCAGGTATTCGAGTTCGGCCGGGATGACACCGCTCTCGCCCTGGATCGGCTCCAGGACCACGGCGCAGGTCTTGTCGGAAATGGCGGCTTTCAGCGCGGCCAGATCGTTGTACGGCACGTGGGTGATGCCGGTGATTTTCGGACCGAAACCGTCGGAGTACTTCGACTGACCACCGACGTTCACGGTGAACAGGGTGCGGCCGTGGAAGCTGTTGAGCGCGGCGATGATTTCGTACTTCTCGCTGCCGAACCGGTCGAAACCGACACGACGGGCCAGCTTGAACGCGGCCTCGTTGGCTTCGGCGCCGGAGTTGCAGAAGAACGCACGCTCGGCAAAGGTCGCGTTGATCAGCTTATGCGCCAGGCGCAGGGCCGGCTCATTGGTGAACACGTTGGACACGTGCCACAGCTTGTTCGCCTGTTCGGTCAAGGCACTGACCAGCGCCGGGTGCGCATGGCCCAGTACGTTAACGGCAATCCCGCCAGCGAAGTCGATCAGCTCGCGGCCAGACTGGTCCCACACGCGGGAACCGGCGCCACGCACAGGAATGAAGGCGGCAGGCGCATAGTTGGGAACCATTACCTGGTCGAAATCGGCGCGTTCTACCGCAGCGTGCTCAACGGACATCGGAGTCTCCTGAAAAGGAACACTCGCCTGAAACTGGCGAGCGATGGGGGGATTGTAAGGACAGTTTTCAGCCCGGCCTTGCCGCCAAGCGACAACTTCTTATAGCGCAAACCCCGGTTTTAGCCGGGTTTACGGCAATGCGACATATAGCGTCGCAAAGGCGCAGTTTAAACCGGCGGCACAGGTTATAGGCAGGCTTGTGAAGCGGTGCGGTAATTATGTACCGCACGCCATGCGTCATCGTCTGTTTTGCTGCGCGTCCATCCAAACGCTAAGGGATTAGCGCAATGACCCAGCATCACCCCGAGCTCACGGCTCAGCCAGACACGCATTTTCAGCATGTATTCCACAATCTGCCCGATTGGGTAATAACAGCATCGCCCACCACCCGGCGCGCGCTCAAGAGCGCACCGCTGGATATTCCTGGCTGGCACACCACAGCAACCCGCCAGCAGCATGAGGCACTGAAAACAGCCAACACGCACTACCTGACCCAGCGCAACCACCTGGAATCCATGCTGGATAAATTGCAGAACGCCCGGGACTTTGCCGAACCGCTTCTGCAAGACGCATTGAGAACCCGGTACGGACTGGAACTGGACGTCAAGACGACCTTCCTGCGCCTGTACATCCCGCAGACCATTCCATGGTTCCCGATCAAGACCGGTGCAGCGCGCACCTGGACGGTATCGCTGCTCGACGCCGTCCTGCACAACTTTCAGGAGTCGGAAACCGAAACCGAGGCCTACGAATCAGCCTCGACGTTCATCACCGAACCCTCGCCCACGGGGCAATTCGAGACGTTACCGGCGATCAAGCGCCAACTCTCCATTCAGCACTTCACCCGGTTATGCAGAGAGCTGGATATCGGCGCTCGATACGAGACATACCTCAAGGAAAACCTGGGATTTACCAACCCGGTGGCGGCTGCCGTGTTGAAGTCGAGCGTGATCAAGACACACAAAGCCGCCCTGCTTTCAGCCCTGCAACTGGCCCAGCTCCGGGCCGACCTGCCGCAGGACGCCTGCCAGTCGATTCTCGACATTCTCGAGGGCCGGGAAAACGTGGGTCTGGACAACTGGCGACTGCACTGCCACGACCTGAAAATCATGTCTTCATTGCTGACGGGCATCGTCATTTTCGCGCCGAGGCTTGAGCTCACCGCCCAGCGCTCGCGGATCATCGCCTACATCCCCGACGACCCGGAACATCCGCTCAAACAGTACCCCGATACCCTGGCGTTCATGACCGAGCTGACCCGCAAACTGCGCGCCCCGGCTTATCAGGCGTTCTTCAGCCGGTTCATCGATCATCAGGAACGAGGACACTTTTTCGCCGACCTCAACAGCCGTCTCAGCGCGGTCACCTGGCATGAACACCAGCGCGGTGATCCGCTGCCGAGCTGGCGCGATACCCCCATCGACACGCCCAACCTGCAGTTCTCGGTCAGTCAGATCAGTCACGACCTGGGGACACACCTCTACCAGCAGCAACTGAACAAGATCCTCAATGACGGGCGCACGCTTGCGGTCTCTACCGCCAGTGCCGACCGAGCGGCACGGTGGGCGGCATGGGACGCCTTCAGCAATGTCGCCAAAAAGATCCTTGAAGTGGCGTCGTTCGCTGCCCTGCCTTTTGTTCCGTTTCTGGGCGAGATAATGCTGGGCTACATGGCCTACCAAGTGCTCGACGACGCCTTCGAAGGCATCATTGACTGGGCCGAAGGCCTGAAAACCGAAGCGTTCGGGCACTTGATGACGATCGTTGAGACGGTGGTGGAACTCGGCACGTTCGTGGTGGGCGGCGCCATGGCAGCCAATGCGTTCAACGGCCTTATGTCTCGCGAGGCGGTGACGCTGATTTCCCCGCTCAAACCGGTCGAAACAGCCCCAGGCAAAACCCGATACTGGAAACAGGACCTGACCCCTTACGAACAATCCGTTGATTTGCCGGCCCCTGCCCCACGCGATCATCTCGGTTTATATCAGCACGAGGGCAAAACCCTGGCTCGCGTTGAAGACAAGCTCTACTCGGTCAAGCTGGACAGCAAGACTGGCCGCTTTCAGATTCAACATCCGAACCGGGCCGATGCCTATCAGCCCGCTCTGCGCCACAACCATCATGGCGCCTGGCAGACCCTGCTGGAGCGACCGCTGACATGGGACCGGGAAACCGTACTGCGCCGACTTGGCCAGAGCGTCGAGTCGTTCAACACTGCCGAGCGCGAGCAAATCCTGCAGATCAGCGGTTTTCACGACAACGTGCTGCGCGAGATGCATGTCGAGAATCAGCGCCCGCCTTCGCTTCTGACCGACACGATCAAGCGCCTCAACATCGACCGCGACATTCAGGCACTGGTCGAGCAGACCGGCAGCGAACATCCCGATCGCTATCAGGCGTTGAATCAGCGCTCATCGTTGTTCCAGTCTCGCTACCGCGAACTCGAAAAAACCGACGACCGCCATGTTCAACTGCTGCAAGGCGAAGTGCGCGGACTGCCCACGGATATCGCGCAAGAACTGGTGAGCAACGCAACCGGCACCGAGCTGAAACAAATGCACAGCGGGCGCTTGCCGCAACGGCTCAAGGATGTAGCACTGAAAGCCATGGACGCGGTGCGTGTCGCCAGAGCCTACGAGGGGTTTTATCTGGAGGGCATGGAAACGGCGGATACCCATCGTCTGGCCCTGCACACGCTTGAGTCACTGCCCGGCTGGCCCGCTCGCCTGCGCATCGAGGTCAGGGAGTTTTCCCATGAAGGGACGTTGCGCGACAGCATCGGCGAACCCGACGCGCCCCTCCTCAGGACATTGGTGTACGCCGAGGACGGCACTTACAAGGTCCATGACAACACAGAACTGCCGGGCGACTTTTATCAGGCCATCCTTCAGGCATTGCCTGAAACGGAGCGCAACGCGATGGGCCTTTCTGTCGACGACGGGCCGATACTCAAACAACGCATTGTCCGGCAAGCACAGCACAAACCGGAGTTGCGCGCGCTTCTGGCCAAGCACCCCAACCGAAAACCCTTCTATGACCCGACGACCATGCGCCTGCCCGGAGGAACGGCGGGTTACCAACGCATCGGTCGCCCGACACCGACACTCAATGACAGGGTTCGCGAGGTGTATCCAGGCCTGCCCCAGGATGAACTCAGCGCCATCGTTGCCCGCCTGCAACGCCACCCCGATGGTGCTCGCGTGGAGCTTTCGCGCCTGCGCAATGAAATGGAACGGCTGCACGAGGATCTGGGCCGCTGGATAAACGAAGCGCCCACCGTGCACCCCGAAACCAGGCTTCCACTGAGCGAGTTGGAACAACAGGCCCAGCAGCACAACCGACGGTTGCTGGCCCATGAAATCCAGCGCAGCTGGCGCAGGCAGTCAGACCGGGACCTGGGCGCTGCGGACAGCAGTGACCGATACATACTGCGGTTCGCGGAACCGATTCTGGGTGATCTGCCGGTTCTGACGGCGGACTTCAGCCACGTTTCCCTGCTGGCCCTTGAAGGCAGTCGTGCAGAGCAAGGCATTCACGGGTTTCTGCAACGTTTCAATGACCTTCGTCGCCTCGATTTGCGCCAGTTTTCGATGACCACCCTGCCCGAGGCGATTCCACGGATGGCCAACCTCGATGCGTTGCTGCTCAACGACTGTGCAATCACGTTCGACGCCGCCACCTGGACAAGGCTGACGTCATTGAAAAAACTGGTGATGCTGGACCTGTTCCGGAACCCATTCACCACGACACCCAGCATCGAGTTCATGCCGGAACTGGTGCACCTGGACCTGAGCGAAACAGGTCTGACGGAATTCCCCGCCAGCGCCATCACGCACCCCGGGCTCGACGCGCTCATGCTGATCGGCAACCGAATCACCGAGCTGCCTGCCGGGTTGTTCGACAGCAAGGTCTACGACAAGCGTGGCATCCACCTCGCGGACAATCCGCTCGTCGACAGCGATCGACATCTCATCAAGCTGCATTACCTCGAAACCTCATACGATCTGGGTGTCTATGCCCCCGAGGCAGATATCGTGCGTGTCAGGGCGCTATACCCGAACATGGAGATCGAGCAGGCCAGCGATTTCGTCTACGAATTGCCGGGAACCCTGGAGGATGGCCGGGTAGAACTGACCAGGCTGGAAACAGAGCTCGCTCAATTGAGCAGCGACCTGGCGGCATGGACCACCGACCTGCCGCCGCGTCACCCACGCACGGGCGAACCGTTCAACGAACGCCAGGTATCTGTCGAGCACACCAACCGCAATGAATTCATGCAAACGCTGCAGCAATGCTGGCGGCATCAGAGCGAACTGGACGACTTCAATGAAGCGCTCGAGCCCACGTTTGATCTGATCATCAGTTCCCGGATAACGGGAGAGCTGCCCACCCTCAGCGCCGACTTCAGCCATGTCTCGACGCTGGAACTGCAAAGTGTCGATGGCGTGACCCGGATCGGCCACTTTCTCGACGCCTTCCCCAATCTCAAAAGCCTGAGACTGCGTGAGTGTGACCTCGGCACCCTTCCCGAGGCCGTGTTCAAGATGGGTCGACTGCGGTCACTGTCACTGTCTGACTGCCGCATCACTTTGTCAGCGGAATCGGCAAACGCATTGGCGGGAATGGAGCAGCTGGACTATCTGGACCTGAGCCTCAACCCTTTGGGTCGAGCACCCGATCTGAGTCAAATGAAGGAGCTCTCCACCGTCCTCCTTGCCGAGACCGGCATCACCGAATTGCCCCGTGGCCTGCTGCAGCTGGAGGAACTGGATTGGGCCGACCTGAGCGATAACGCCATCACCGACATCCCGAGCGACATCATGGAAGTGCCCGTGGAAGTGGCAGAGAACATCAGTCTTCGAGGCAATCCTTTTTCCGAGGAAAGCGTGTTACGGCTGATCGACTACTACCAGAGCACAGGCACGGATTTCGGTGTGGAAGAAGTGATCAATCGAGGTGAGATTCAGGTTTCATCCACGGAGGGGTCCGAAGTCGACGAGTAAGGCCGCCGTCAGCCTCGTTCCGATGGCACCGACGACAACTCGAACGGACTGCTGCTGCGCCGCTGGTTGCGATCTTCCCGCGGCGTGGCGCCGAAGAAGTTGCGGTAGGCACTGGAGAAATGCGGCCCCGAAGAGAAGCCACACGACAGGCCGATCTGAATGATCGACTTGCTGGTTTGCATCAACATCTGCCGGGCCTTGTTCAAACGCAGTTCCAGGTAGTACTGGCTCGGCACCCGGTTGAGGTATTGCTTGAAGATGCGCTCCAGCTGCCGACGGGACACGCACACATGCTGGGCGATTTCGTCGGTGGTCAGCGGTTCTTCGATGTTGGCTTCCATCAGCAACACCGCTTGGGTGAGCTTCGGGTGGCTGGAACCGAGGCGGTTCTGCAGCGGAATGCGTTGGCGCTCGCCGCCTTCGCGAATGCGCTCGACCACCAGCTCCTCCGACACGGCGCCAGCGAGTTCGGCGCCGTGATCACGGGCCAGCACGGCCAGCAACAGATCGAGAACCGACAGACCGCCGCACGCGGTCAGGCGATCGCGATCCCAGTCGAACAGATGACTGGTGGCGATGACTTTCGGGAAACGCTCGGCGAAATCGTCCTGCCAGCGCCAGTGCACGGCAGCGCGATAACCGTCGAGTAAACCGAGTTGGGCCAATGGGTAGACACCGGCCGACAGACCGCCAATCACACAACCGGCACGCACCAATTGTTTCAGCGAACTGCTGAGCGCCGGCGCAAGTGCGGTCGGCGGCTCATCGGCGAGCAGGAACAGCTTCTGGAAATGTTCGAGCTTGCCGGCCCAGGGTTCACCCGGCAATTGCCAGGCGCCCTCGGTCGGCGGTTCGGCCTGCAAGAACGACAATTCGTAGACCACGTCCGGATGCACACGCTGGGCAACACGCAAGGCCTCCTCAGCCAGCGCAAGCGTCAGTGCTTTAGTGCTGGGCCAAATCAGGAAACCAATTCGATGGGCAGTCATGGCGGGCAATCCGAAACGAAAACAGTGATGAAGGCATGGGCCAATGCTAGCCCGTAAATGAACGCATATCTCAAAACCAGCACAGATCAAACTGTGGGAGCTGGCCTGCCAGCGATGGCGGCGTGTCGGTGCCAGATATGTAAACTGTCCCACCGCTATCGCTGGCAGGCCAGCTCCCTCAGGGATCGGAGCCGGCCTTCAGGTTGCGAAGCATGCACTATCCCGGTGCGCAACGGGAGTTCGGTTTACTTCAGGCTGCCCGAGAGGAATTGTTGCAAGCGTTCGGACTGTGGATTGACCAGCACCTCACGCGGGTTGCCGCTTTCTTCGACGACACCTTTGTGCAGGAACACCAGTTGGTTCGACACTTCACGGGCGAAGCCCATTTCGTGCGTGACCACCACCATGGTCCGGCCTTCCAGCGCCAGGGCCTGCATGACCTTCAGCACGTCGCCGACCAGTTCCGGGTCGAGGGCCGAGGTCGGTTCGTCGAACAGCATCACCTCGGGTTCCATCGCCAGGGCACGGGCAATCGCCACGCGCTGTTGCTCGCCGCCGGACATGTGGCCCGGGTAGGCATCCTTACGATGCGCCACGCCAACCTTGTTCAGGTAGTGCTCGGCTTTTTCACGGGCCTCGGCCTTGGACATGCCCAGCACGTGAACCGGCGCTTCCATGATGTTTTCCAGCGCGGTCATGTGCGACCACAGGTTGAAATGCTGGAACACCATCGACAGGCGCGAACGCATGCGTTGCAGCTGTTTCGGGTCGGCGGCCTTCAGCGCGCCGTCCTTGTTGGCCACCAGTTTCAGCTCTTCGTTGTTGAGCAGAATTTTGCCCGCGTGCGGCTGCTCCAGCAGGTTGATGCAGCGCAGGAAAGTACTTTTGCCGGAGCCACTGGAGCCGATGATGCTGATCACATCACCAGCCGCCGCTTTCAGGGACACGCCCTTGAGCACTTCGTGACTGCCATAGCGTTTATGCAGGTCTTGGACTTCAAGTTTGTACATGCGGTCGGTTCTCACAAAAACAGTCAGTCAGTCGTTGAGCAAGCGCCCGTGACGCAGCGCTTCGCGCCCCGCCACCTTGGCCAGCCAGAAACCGGGTTGGGCATAACGCAGCCGTTCAATGGCAAACAGCACCCCGGACGTACCAGCACACACCGTGCTGACCCGATCCGATAACGGATCGATCACTTCGAAAATCTCGTCGCCGGCTTCGATCCACTCACCGGGTTTACGCAAGAAACTGATCACGCCCGGATGCGGCGCGAACAGCAATTCGGTGCCTTCGAACGGCATGCCTTCGCAAGCTTCTTGCGCCGGTTTCGGCCATTCGCCGCTGATCAAGCCTTGTTCGGCGAGGAACGCCAGAATGCCTTCGGCGTAAGCCTCGGCATCAGCGCGACCGGTGTCGGCCTGACCACCCAGTTCAATGGTGGTCGCCAGGCAGGCCAGCGGAATCTGCGCGTCCGGGAACTGACGCGACAGACGCAGCCACGGCAACGAGCAGGCTTCGTCGAAGGAACTGCCGCCGGAATCTTCCGCCAGCAGGCCCACTTTCACATTCAGGTGCGCGGCAAGCGAACGCCATTGCGGCCAGTGTTGCGGCAAGGCGTACATATGCAGCGCAGCTTCGGCGTCGCAATGCAGATCCAGCACGACGTCGGCGGTGCAGGCGTGGCTGAGCAGCACGCGCTGCATGCCTTGCAACTGGCTGCTCGCCTCAGGCAATGCGGCCAGATGATCGCTCATGGCCTGACGGATCAAGCGGATATTGGCATGTGGATCGTCGCCCAGATGCCCTTCCAGCTCAGCGGCCACCGGCGCGCTCAGCTCGACGAAATCCCGGTTGAAATTCTTGCCGCTGCCCGCTTCGAAACGTCCTTGATGATTGCCTTGCAGCAGCTGACCGAGGCCCAGTGGATTGGCCACCGGCACCAGCTCGATCACGCCGTTGAGCAAGCCCTTGGCTTCGAGTTCGGTCAGGCGTTTTTTCAGCTCCCAGGCGGTGCGCATGCCCGGCAGTTCATCGGCGTGCAGGCTGGCCTGGATGTAAGCCTTGCGCTCGCCGCTGCCGAAGCGGAACACCGAAATCTGGCGTTCGCTTCCGAGGTGGCTCCACGGCAATGGATGATCGATGCGTTCCATATCAGTGCTTCCGCGGGGCCAGATAGCCCAGCCAGCGGCGCTCGGCCAGTTTGAACAGCTTCACCAGAATGAAGGTCAGGCACAGGTAGAACACACCAGCGGTGATGTAAGCCTCGAACGGCAGGTAGAACTGAGCGTTGACCGTGCGCGCGGCACCGGTGATGTCGATCAGGGTCACGATGGAGGCCAGACTGGTGGTCTGCAGCATCATGATCACTTCGTTGCTGTACTGCGGCAGCGCACGGCGCAGGGCCGACGGCAGCAGGATGCGTTTGTACATCTTGAAGCGCGACATGCCCATGGCCTTGGCCGCTTCGATTTCACCGTTCGGCGTAGCGCGCAGGCTGCCGGCGATGATTTCCGCGGTGTAGGCGCTGGTGTTGATCGCGAAGGCCAGGCACGCACAGAACGTCGCGCTGGACAGCCACGGCCACAGGAAGCTTTCGCGTACCGCTTCGAATTGCGCCAGCCCGTAGTAGATCAAAAACAGCTGCACCAGCATCGGCGTGCCGCGGATCACGTAGGTGAAGAGCCAGGCCGTCATGTTGACGGCTGCGTTCTTCGAGACGCGCATCAGGCCCAGGGGCAAGGCCGCCAGCAGACCGAAAAACAGCGACAGTGCGAGCAATTTGAGGGTGGTCACCAGGCCGCCGAAGTACAGCGGCAAGGCCTCCCAAATGACGTTGTAGTCGAAGATCATAGATCAGCCGCCCTTACGCCTACCGAGTAGCGCTTCTCAAGGTGACGCAATGCCAGCAACGAGACACTGGTGATCACCAGGTACATCGCCGCCACTGCGAGGAAGAAGGTGAAAGGCTCGCGGGTGGCATCTGCCGCCTGCTTGGCCTTGAACATCATGTCTTGCAGTCCCACCACCGAAATCAGCGCGGTGGCCTTGGTCAACACCAGCCAGTTGTTGGTGAAGCCCGGAATCGCCAGACGAATCATCTGCGGCACCAACACCCGGAAGAACACCTGAAAACTGCTCATGCCGTACGCCATGCCGGCCTCTGCCTGCCCCTTCGGGATCGCCATGAACGCGCCACGGAAGGTTTCCGACAGGTACGCACCGAAGATGAAGCCCAGGGTGCCGATACCGGCGGCCAACGGGTTCAGGTCGATGTAATCGTCATAGCCCAGCATCGGCGCGACGCGATTGAGCAGGTCCTGACCACCGTAGAAAATCAGCAGGATCAGCACCAGGTCGGGAATCCCGCGGATGACCGTGGAATACAGATCGCCCAGCCAGGCCAGCCAGCGCACCGGGGAAAGACGCAGCGCAACGCCGATCAGCCCCAGAAGGATGGCCAGGGCCATGGACGACAAGGCGAGCTGAAGCGTCAGCCATGCGCCATCGAGGATGACAGCCCCGTAGCCTTTCAACATGATTCAGGTCCTCGAAAGTTGGGATGAAAAAATGGCGCAAACCTCAGAGATCCTGCTGCTTGCGCCATTTCGGACTTGTCGCCTGGACGTGTTACTTGCCGTAGATATCGAAGGCGAAGTATTTGTCCTGGATCTGCTTGTACTTGCCGTTCTCGCGAATGGCGGCGATCGCAGTGTTGATCTTGTCTTTCAGCGAGTCACCCTTGCGAACCGCGATACCTACGCCGTCGCCGAAGTATTTGACGTCGGTGAAGGCCGGGCCAACGAAGGCGAAACCTTTGCCGGCGTCGGTTTTCAGGAAACCGTCATCCAGCAGCGTAGCGTCTGCCACGGTGCCGTCGAGGCGACCGGCAGCCACGTCGAGGTAGATTTCGTTCTGCGAACCGTACGGCTTGATCTCGGCACCCAGCGGGGCCAGGACTTCGCGGGCGAAACGCTCGTGGATCGAACCACGTTGCACGCCGATGTTCTTGCCCTTGAGCTCGGTCAGGCCTTCGCTGACTTGAGTGCCGGCCTTCATGACCAGGCGAGCCGGGGTGTTGTAGTACTTGTTGGTGAAGTCCACGGACTTCTTGCGGTCTTCAGTGATCGACATGGACGACAGGATCGCGTCGATCTTGCGCACTTTGAGTGCCGGGATCAGACCGTCGAACTCTTGCTCGACCCAGGTGCACTTGACCTTCATCTCTTCGCAAAGGGCGTTGCCGATGTCGTAGTCGAAACCAACGATGCTGCCGTCCGGCGCCTTGGAAGCGAACGGAGGGTAAGCCGCTTCGATACCGATTTTCAGAGGCTTTTCATCGGCGAAGGTTGGCAGGGACAGCACGGACAGTGCCAGGGCGCCAAGCAGCACGAGTTTCTTCATCTTGGGACTCCATCGGTAAAGGGCTAAAACGGCAGAGTGAGCGACAGCCCAATATGCGGATGAGTGGAACCGGAAAGCGTTGCTGCGTCCTACAGTGCGTGTGCGAATTTTCAACACAGGCAACGACGAGCGAGTGATCGGCATTCTAACGACAGGCCCGAAGCCGATATTTCTTCAATGCGACAACAAATTACAGAAGCACCGAGAAAGCCGTTTGGGCACGTTGACAGCCTTGCAATTTCATGCAAGAGCAAAAGACAGTGAACCGATCTATATTGCAAATTGCGGGCCTATTATTGGCAAAGCCTTCTAATCCGGCAAGCGTAGCGTGGGTTCTTATTTTTTTTCCGAGCTGAAACGCACCGTTGCAGGCTTATGGCGTTTCTCAATGCCCCGTATCGGCGCGAGCGGTTACACATTCGGTTACTTGAAGGGTGGCGGGTAACAGTGGGAAATGGCCTACGGGGGAAGCCGATAATTATTGGTTGATGTTGATTGGGCGCCTGACAGATCGCCATCGCTAGCAGGCTAGCTCCCACAGAGGAACTGCGCTCGATGCACATTGTGAATCCACCGGAGATCC
>NZ_CATKQK010000012.1:0-122439 GCF_949767185.1 Pseudomonas sp. IT-P100 | reverse complement strand
ACACCTACAAAAAAGCCCCGAATCAACCGGGGCTTTGTTGTATAGGCCAATCAGATCGACACATTCCAGCGAATCTGGGTAATACCCAATTGCTGCGCCTTGATACGTGCCGTTTCAAGGGTGGCATGTACGGCGATCTTTCGATCGGATTCCGGATAAGCATGCGCAGACGCCGAATGTATGGCATCGACATCAGAAAAATGCACCGCCAGTTTGAAAAAATGCTTTCGCACACCGTCGAACATGTAATGCACGGCATAAGGAACGAGTTCGCTCATGTATTTCTCGTGAAGCCAGCCAAGTCGTTGGCTTAGTCGTCGAACAGGACATTCATAGAGATCTGCGGGGCGAGCTTCGTGCAGAAATAAGACGGCTGAAAACAGATGAGGCTCAGCGAGCCTCAGTTGTTGAGAGTCTTTCGAGGGCGGGTTCGTTCAGTTCTTTTGCCAAACGGGTCCCCGAGTGTGGTTTCAAGCGTCGTCCAGCTGCAACACATCGGGATGGGAAGCCCGATAGCCCAAGGTCTTGTCGATCCATGCACTCAGCTCGTTGACCATCACCGGAGGCTTGCCCGGATAGTGCCCGAGGGTTGAACGCAGGATGCCGTCGATCCCCGGAACTGATCGCAGGTCACGGGTCTTGATGTAATGTTCGATAAAACAGTTAAGTCGAAAGTGTTCTGTCATCGAAAGATAAACGCACTCCAGACTAACGACTTGATCAATTGCAAAATCGTCGCGCATTTAGTTCTCTGCAAGGCTTGTAGTTGTGGGATTTCCTTAATTGTTGACTTTTTGGTCAACTGGGCGGTGCCGATGGAAATGCGGCGCGCATGCTATCCGTAGTCATTCTAAATGTATGTACGTCGATGCAGATGTCAGACAAGCGGTTGAAGGATCAAATCGCCAGACTTCTACAAGTGTTTCTTGGGTGAAACACTCTTTGTAACGTTCAAGTTATTAGCCTGTATCGACAGGTGTTAAATACGATTGCGTTTGTCTCGGTATTGATAGTTTCATCTCTGCTCATCAATAAGCTCAGCGCCCTGGTTCCTGACGTTGCCAATGGCTTTGCCGACCTTGTACCACTCGAATACCTCACTGCCTTCGCCTTGCCACAAGGCCATCTGTTCGGCGCGTTCCCGGGGAGTGGCGGGGTCGAGCCATTCCCTTGCCAGTTCTGGCGACAGAACCACCGGTCGGCGGTCATGAATATCGAGCATGCCGCCGGCGCTGTCTGCGGTAATGATCACGAAACCGTCGTCGTCTCGCGCTTCCTCGCTATTCGTAGGAAACCGTCCAATCGCGGCACAGAAAATCGGCGCGCGGTCCCGTCGACGGATGAGCCACGGCTGTCGGGTCGAGTCTCCCGCATCGACCCATTCGAACCAGTTATCAATCGGTACGATTGCGCGGTGCGGCCAGATCGTGCGGAAGAACGGGCCATGGGCGACTTTTTCGACGCGGGCATTGATCGGCGCCGCGCGATCCTTCGCCCAGTGCGGCCGCCAGCCCCAACGCACCTTGTCAGCCACAAGCCCAACGTCCTCCTGGTGAAACAACGCCAGTTGATGAGTCGGCGCCGCGTTGTAGCGGGCCAACGGCTCGTCGCCGACGTGGTTGATCAGCGCATCGGAAATGCTCAGTACCGCGACAAAATCGTGGATGCCCCGGTACTGCGACAGTCGTCCGCACATGACCGAATCCTCCCGTCGGAGGTTTCAGCATAGTCGTGCCTCAGATCACGTGCGCCAAGGATTCACCGGTGAAAACCATCGCCGACCTCAAGGGCAGGAAAGTCGCCTACTGGAGGCGCACATGACCGTCGGCCCGGTAGACGCGCAGGCGGCCAAGGATTTGCAGAGCACGGCGGACGTCCTGTTCAAGGTCAAGGCACTGCCTTCGGCACTGGCAACCGTGCCGATCATCGACAGCTCGTTCCAGCAGGCCCTCAACCAGTAACCGACGCTGTACGGCAGCGCTGGAACCAAACACTGTGTAACCTGATCCAACCGGCGCCTGCACATGTGTGCGGGCTCAACGGTCTGGTCCAGGGCACTCCATGAAACAGCTGTTCAAGGTTTTCTGCGCACTCGCCATTGCCGTCGGGCTGGTGGGTTGCATCGCGGCTCCCATCGAAATGACGGCGCAGACGGAACAGCGGCTGCGCGCGCAACCGCCGATCCGTTTTCTGCTGACCTTCGATGACGGTCCCAGCGCGTCGAGTTTCTGGAATCCGACGATCACCATTCTCGACAGCCTGGCCACGAACCCGGTGCAACCGAACCTCAAAGCGGTGTTCTTCGTACAGACCGGCGCGCCACGGGCGGGTGATAGCGACATCGGCCGCGAGGTCATGCGCCGCGAACACGCCGACGGGCAGATACTGGGTTTTCACACGGGCACTCACTGGCACACCAATCACCGTTCCCTGAGCCCGGAAGAACTGGAACAGTCGCTGACCAAGGGCAGTGCCGATATTGCCGCGATCACCGGCACGCCACCGACCCTGGTGCGTCCGCCATTCTGGAACTATGACAAACGGGTCTTCGCGGCTTATCAAAAGCACGGCTTGCACGTGTTGCTGACCGACTTGAGTGCCAACGACGGCAAGATCTGGGGCTTCAATGCCAGTCCCCGGCGGCGGGCCAACATGCTGCGACAGCTGTCGGAAGTGCGAGAGCGCATTGCGTTGGGCGAACTGCCCACCGTGGACGGCGTGATCCCGGTGGTGGTGACCTTCCACGACCTCAATCGCTACACCGCCCGGCATGCCCGCGAGTACTTGCAAATCCTGCTGGATAGCGCACAGGCGACCGGCTTGAAAACGGCGCAGAAGCCGTTCTATGACGATCAAGCCGAGCTGCAACGGGCGGCGATGGCGCGTACTGTTCGCGACAGTTCACAACCGGTGAAATTGCCGGGGATCTGGAACTGGATCTGGGGAGCGGACGCGAACTGATCCGCTCGTCGGCCAGGCTTCAGTTCAGAAACATCGGCAAATAACCCAGCTCCACCAGTTTTGTATCGATATCCCCAACCCGTTCAACGTGGTCGAGGTTTTGCTCGTTCATCACCTCAGGGCAGCTGATGACAAGGGTTCCCCGGTCTGGTACAGGAATTAGTTTGTGTGCCTGGGGGAAGTCTGCGAGGTTCAACGATTTGGGGCAAAAGCCGATCCATCCAATCGTCTGTCGGTCCTTGAAGACACGTCCTTTTCTGAAGTAATGGGCCGGTACGAGGGTGACCCAGTCAATTTCAGGCCAGATGTTCACGGCCAGGCTGATGATTTCCGTGAACATCTCCTGCGGGTGTTCAAACTTCATCAACAGGGCACCGGCGTCCTCGAACGACAGGGCGGACACGGAGTCGAGATTGTGTGCGCTGTAATGAAAAGCGACGCCTCCCTCAAGCGGGTCCTCGATGGCGTTCCACACCGAAAATTCGGTCAGGTCAGGCAGCTCGGGATCATGAGCTCGTTTAACCTTGTCGATCAGCGCTTGAGTGTCGGTACTGACATTGGTTGCAAGCGAGTCCTTAAGGCTTTTCCCTTGCAGATACCAGTTGGCCAGAAGCGGGCTGATGGCCCCGAGCTCTCGCAAAAACCTGGCCGCTTTTTCTATCTGCAGCTCAAGGGGAAGTGACGTAATGGCCTGCTTGTTGAACCTGAGTGTGAAGATGAAGCTTTTGAAGTTGGTCATGCTGACACCTTGAATGCGTTGCGGGTCGGACTAGGCGATCAATCCCGGGTTATCTCTGTAGTACTCCTCCATTTGCTTCTCTTCTTCCTTGCGCAGCTCGTCGTATTCCTCCTGGTCCTTGGTACCGGGCAGGGGGTTCCAGAACGCCCTCAGGTTGGTCAGGCCAAGGTCGCTGTATTGTTCTGAACAGTATTCGTAGACCACGCGTTGCATGAAATGCCACTCCACCGAAACAGGAGGCGTAGGCCTGGCTTTCTGTGAATGTGCTCTGGCGGGGGCAATCAATTCTTCTCTGACATTGGCCCAAGGCCGAGGGGTATTCAGGACAGGGAAGAACATGAAGGCGTAGCGTGCCTTGGCCTCCAGTAATGTGCATCGGCTTTTGTCAAAGCCGTCCCACCAGGTGTTGCTCCACCGCCATTCGTTCGGGTAGGGAAAGTTCGTCACCCATTGCTGATAGCGAGAGGACAGGTCAGACATGCTGTGACCTTTACCGTTGTTGGCGATCGCCATCACGCCTTTGTCCGGAGGGCAGTCCACGCAATCTTTTTTCTCGCTCTTGCACTGCTCTTCTTTCTGACGCGTTTGTTCGCGAGTCACCGGTGGTGCGTCGGTTTTCTGGTCGGTTTGAAGTTTCGGTTGAACCTGCGGCTGCGGCATTGGCATCGGCTTGGGCGCCGGTTGCGGTGCCGGCATGGGAGCAGGGCGGGGCGGTGGCGCAGGCATACGGGTGGGTGGTGGGACCCTGATTCCTTCGAAAGGACCGCGCATGCCTCCGCGAGGGACGGGAAACGGCCCTCGGGCGAGTTGTTCGCCGGAGCCTGCGGTTCCGGGTGTTTTCAGAAGGTTGCTCATTGTCGTCCCTGGTTTACTTGGCGCGTGGCCATTCCTTTAGTGAGTCAATGTATTGCATGACGCTGTCGTAATCTCGAAAACGTTGTTCCGGCGTATCGGCAACAGGGCGTTGCATCCATTCTACAAACCCTGGCGATGTCTGAAAGCCCGGCTTGTACAACCCATAGCGCATGAACAGTTCGGTTTCTTCGGGGGCCACGATACCAAACGCTTCGGCCTCATCACGTAGCTGTCTGAGATACGCGCTGGCCTTGGGTTCACCTACTTTTGCGAACCACGCGGGGTCTTGCTGGCGAACTTCGAGCAGGAGCTTGTCGATGACTTCGTCCTGACGGATGTGATCCAGTTGTTCGAGTTGTTCTGCACTGAGTTCAAGCACTGGTAACCTCCGTTTTTTTCGGTGCGTTGAAGGTCAGGTAATCCCGCTGCAAGGGTCGCCAGGTTTGCCAGAAAAGGATGCCGGACATGAGCTCCGCCTGTTGCGTCTCGGTCAAAACCGGTTCGAGGGCCTGGCGCACGGTCGGGTTGTAATAGCGGAACAACGCACGACGACCGTCCGGGAGGCGGGTAAACAACTGGCTTTTCAGGTGGGCGGCGAGGGTTTCGAACCCCTGTTCACTCCACAGCCAGGACACCAGGGGCGATTGCTGGTCCCTGCCGATCAGCCATAGCAGTAGCTGATCGCTGAGCGGGTCTTCATCGGTAAAGGTCACCAGTGCCGGGCCTGCGTGCTTGATTTCATCCAGCTCGGTGCCTTCCAGCAACCATTGCCATTGAACCCGGTCACCGGGCTCATCGAAGCGTTTGGTCAGCGTCAGATAGCGCGCGCCGTCAACCAATGCGTAGTGACGCAGACCGGGATTCGCTCGGCGAGCACGCTGAATCGTCTGCAACGAATTCCGGGTTTGCGGATCGACAAGAATTGTCTGGTCGTCCGGGATCATTGGGAGGCCCCGAGATTTTCCAGCGGAACAAAACTCGCGTTCCTTTTGGCTGCCGCCAGCAAGCAGGGAAGGCACAGCGTCGGAAGTTTGAGCAACGAAGCGACCGCTGATACCGCGGCCCCGCCACCACTCATTCCGATGATGACAGTGCCGGATCCACCCACCACAACGTTTCCGTGATTACCCAACGTCCCGATGGTCACCGCCGGCAGGCCATTGATCAGCACATTGGGAACGACGTTGCTCGTCAGTGCGCTTCCGCAGGCCGTTGTGTCGGTTTGCCGGGCGGCGGCGAGTCCGTCGAAAAAGACATCCGCCGAACCGCTGACAATAGGGTTCGTACCGTGACCCGGAAGTGGACACGCCGTAGGGTCGGTGACCCGTGCTGCAGGTTTTCCACTCATGACAATCCTCCTTGAAGCACGCGTGTATCGTGCAAGCTGTTTCCTTGAGCATTCGATTTTGCGAAACACCATCGACATTCGATGGCGTCAAACAGTGCAACCTGTGTGGGGGGAGCGGTGGTGCAGGCACCGCCCGGTAAAGCGTTGAGGGCTTCTGTGGTATGCCACTGGAGATCGTACGCCGGTGCGTCATCCAGTTCGTTGAGCAGGGAGTTGTAGTGATGCAGGCCGGCAGCGTCGTAAGTCGCCTGGAGCTGGCGGGAAAGTTGCTCGCCCCAACACACGTAGTGGTCAGGCGTCCACTTCCCGATATCGGCGTGAATGAACCAACCCATGGGGCGTAATCGTTTATCGGTTTCGATCAGCCTGTCGGTGTGAGCGGCGAAACCGCAACCGATATGCAGCGTCAGCCAACCACGATTGGCGGCGAGGAAAGAGTCAGGGTCAAAGAATTGCGAGAGAGGCCGCACCTGCAGATCATCATCACCGCACGTGCGGGCCATGATTTCAGCGTCCAGCCTGGAAACGAAGGCCTGGACGGCAGGGTGCCCCTGGCTGTTTCGGGTCGTCAGCGCGAGTCCGGCCTGAGCACCGCTCACATTTTTGAGCAGACCATACAGGCGAATGGATGACTTGAATGTCGATGGGCGAAGCATCCTTACTCCTTGAACGTTACCGTCGCGAAACCGTAACTGCCGAATTCCATTCGGACTGCAAAAAGATGAGACAGGGTGTTGCCGCATTCTCTGCGCAGGGCATGATGACCTGTTCCCTGCAGCCGACAAAGTCGGGTCGGGCAGGAAGTTGTGACCAAATGTATCTGAATTCTGGTCGTGCGTTCGCCGGTCAGTCCCTCGGCAATAACTCATCAATCATCCGCAAACAATGATTCAACCCCGGCGAGACATCGCCTACGCGCCGGCTAAGGATGATAGGCGAAGTCGCGTTGTCTTCCAGCAGCGGCGTGAAACCGATGTCGTCGCGGTGCAGCAATTGCACTGAGGCCGGCACCAGGGTGACACCGATTCCCGCGCCCACGAGACCGATGGCGGTTTGCAGCTCGTTGGTCCATTGCGCCACATGGATGCTCACACCATACGACTCGAACAACGCGATCACATGGTCGGCGTAGCTGGGACGCGGATTGCCGGGGTACAGCACGAAGGGTTCCTTCGCCAGATCGCGCAGGCTGATCGGTCCGGCCAGCAATGGATGGCCGGCGGGCAGGGCGGCGACCAGGCGGTCTTCCGTCAAGACAGTCTGGATAATGGCCGGGTCGTCGATGCGGATCCGCCCGAAACCGATGTCGATCCGACCGGCCTTGAGCGCCTGCACCTGTTGCAGCGTGGTCATTTCCGAGAGCCCGAGCTCAAGCTCCAGAGGCTCGCCGCTGCGCAAACGGCGGATCAGTTCCGGCAGCACGCCATAGAGTGTCGACGGCGCAAAACCGATGCCCAGCCAGGTTTTTTCGCCCAGGCCTATCCGTCGTGTGTTGTCGCAGACCTTGCCCAGTTGCTCGAGCAGGGCGGTGGAGTGCTCATGGAAAAACCGACCGGCGTCGGTCAGCTTCAGCGGCCTGCCGCGTTCCAGCAACAACACCCCGAGTTCGTCTTCCAGTTGCTGAATCTGCCGGCTCAGCGGTGGCTGGGCGATGTGCAGCAATTCAGCGGCGCGGGTGAAGTTGAGGGTTTGAGCCAACACCTGAAAATACCGCAGGTGACGCAGTTCCATGAGGCCTCCGCAAACAATCCAGTTGCATACCTTTAAGGTATCAAGTCAGACCAATTCTATATTGGCTTCCCGAAAAAAGCCGTACCAGAATCGGTTCCAGAACTTTAAGAACCTGACGGGTATCGCCATGCTGGAAACTGCCATTGAATCGATCGAGACGATCATCGTCGATCTGCCGACCATCCGCCCGCACAAGCTGGCGATGCACACCATGCAGAACCAGACCCTGGTAATCATTCGCGTGCGTTGCGCCGATGGCATTGAAGGCATTGGCGAATCCACCACCATCGGTGGCCTGGCGTATGGCAACGAAAGCCCGGACAGCATCAAGACCAACATCGACCGCCACTTCGCGCCGCTGTTGCTGGGCCAGGACAGCGCCAACGTGAACGCCGCGATGTTGCGCCTGGAGCGCAGCATCCGGGGCAACACCTTCGCCAAGTCAGGTATCGAAACCGCGTTGCTCGACGCCCAGGGCAAACGACTCGGCCTGCCGGTCAGTGAACTGTTGGGCGGGCGGGTTCGCGATGCACTGCCGGTGGCCTGGACCCTGGCCAGTGGCGACACCGACAAGGACATCGCCGAAGCGGAAAAAATGCTCGACCTGCGCCGCCATCGCATCTTCAAACTGAAAATCGGTGCCGGCGAAGTCAATCGCGACCTGGCCCACGTCATCGCGATCAAGAAAGCCCTGGGTGATCGCGCCAGCGTGCGGGTCGATGTCAATCAGGCCTGGGACGAAGCCGTCGCGCTGCGTGCCTGCCGGATCCTCGGCACCAACGGCATCGACCTGATCGAACAGCCGATTTCGCGCAACAATCGCGCCGGCATGGCGCGCCTGAACACCATGAGCCCGGCACCGATCATGGCCGACGAATCCATCGAGTGCGTTGAAGATGCGTTCAACCTGGCGCGTGAAGGCGCTGCGTCGGTGTTCGCCCTTAAGATCGCCAAGAACGGCGGCCCGCGTGCCGTGCTGCGAACGGCCGCGATTGCCGAAGCGGCCGGCATTGGCCTGTACGGCGGCACCATGCTTGAAGGTGGCATCGGCACACTGGCTTCGGCCCATGCATTTGTCACGCTGAACAAACTGGCGTGGGACACCGAGCTGTTCGGCCCGCTGCTGCTCACCGAAGACATCCTCAGCGAGCCGCTGGTCTATCGCGATTTCGAGCTGCACGTACCGAAAACCCCGGGCCTGGGCCTGAGCCTCGATGAAGAGCGCCTGGCGTTCTTCCGTCGCGACAAAACCTCTACCGCCATTCATCTTGCTTGAGGAGAGCCTTATGCTGTTCCACGTAAAAATGACCGTGAACCTGCCGGTCGACATGAATCCTGAAGCAGCCGCCCGATTGAAGGCTGACGAAAAAGCGCTCGCCCAGCGCCTGCAAGAACAAGGCAAGTGGCGTCACCTGTGGCGCATCGCCGGGCTTTACGCCAATTACAGCGTGTTCGATGTCGACAGCGTTCAAGAGCTCCACGACCTGCTGATGCAATTGCCGCTGTATCCGTACATGGCGATCGAAGTCACCGCGATGTGCCGGCATCCTTCTTCCATCCGCGAGGATGACCGCTGAACCCAGCCTGTTCAGTTCGCTACGCTAATAATTACAAGATGAGGAACCACCATGAACGTCAAGATTTCCCACACTGCCAGCGCCCAGAAATTTCTCGAAGAGGCCAGCGGCCTGCTCAATGACGCCGGCAACCCGCGGGTCAAGGCACTGATCTACCGCATCCTGCGTGACTCGGTGAACATCATCGAAGATCTCGCCGTGACCCCGGAAGAATTCTGGAAAGCCGTCAACTACCTCAACGTACTGGGTGCGCGTCAGGAAGCCGGGCTGGTGGTGGCCGGGCTCGGTCTGGAACATTACCTGGACCTGCTGATGGACGCCGAAGACGAGCAGGCCGGCAAGGCGGGTGGCACGCCGCGGACCATCGAAGGGCCGCTGTACGTGGCCGGTGCACCGTTGTCCCAGGGCGAAGCGCGTCTGGATGATGGCGTCGATCCGGGTGTGACGCTGTTCATGCAGGGCCGAGTGTTCAATACCGCTGGCGAACCGTTGGCCGGCGCCGTGGTGGATGTCTGGCACGCCAACACGGGCGGCACTTACTCGTACTTCGATACCACGCAATCGGAATTCAACCTGCGTCGCCGTATCGTCACCGATGCCGAAGGCCGTTACCGTTTCCGCAGCATCGTGCCGTCGGGCTACGGTTGCCCACCGGACGGTCCGACCCAGCAACTGCTCGATCAACTGGGCCGTCACGGCCAGCGTCCGGCGCACGTGCACTTCTTCATCTCGGCACCGGATCATCGTCACCTGACCACCCAGATCAACCTCGATGGCGATCAATACCTGCACGACGATTTCGCCTACGCCACCCGTGACGAGCTGATCGCGAAGATCACCTTCAGCGATGATCAGGCACGTGCGGCGGCCTACGGCGTGAGCGGGCGCTTTGCCGAAATCGAATTCGATTTCACCTTGCAGTCGTCTGCCCAGCCTGAAGAGCAGCAACGTCACGAGCGGGTTCGCGCACTCGAGGACTGATCACCTCGACTGCCGAACCGGGCCACGAGATAACCGACCGTTTATCTCGTGGCTTTGTGTGTTTCGGGCAGTGCCCTAGAATGGTCCGACGCAACCTATAACAACAATGAGAGTGACCCGATGATGCAAGCGCAACTGTTGAGTCAGCGCAGCTCCGTATTCGACCATGCCGACCCGTACGCGGTGTCGGGCTACGTCAATCAGCATGTCGGTAATCATTGCATCCTGATGCCCCGCGCCGGGCACCCGCTGGCCAGTCTCAATCACCGCAAGTTCGCCAGTCTCGACCTGTGCCGCATCAGCTACGGCGGCAGCGTTCGCGTCACTTCCGGCGCGCTGGAAACCATCTATCACCTGCAAGTTTTGCTGCGCGGCAATTGCCTGTGGCGTGGTCACGGTCAGGAACATTACTTCGCCCCTGGCGAATTGCTGCTGATCAACCCCGATGATCCGGTAGACCTGACGTACTCCGACGATTGCGAAAAATTCATCCTCAAAGTCCCGACGTCGTTGCTGGAATCGGTCTGCGACGAGCAACGCTGGCGCTATCCGGCGCAGGGCGTGCGGTTCCTGGAGAACCGTTATCAGCTCAATGAGCTGGAAGGTTTTGTCGGCCTGCTGGCGATGATTTGCCAGGAAGCCGAAGCCACCGAGCAGATTCCAAAAGTGCAGGAGCACTACGCGCAGATCATTGTCAGCAAGATGCTCAGCCTGATGCAGACCAATGTCAGCCGTATCAGCCTTGGCTCACAGACGGCGACGTTCGAGGTGATCGCCGACTACATCGCCCGCAACCTCAAGCAGGACATCGATAGCGAAGAACTGGCGCGACAGGCGCGGATGAGCCTGCGTTCGCTGTACGGGTTGTTCGAACGCAACGCCGGCACCACGCCGAAAAACTACATTCGGCAGAAACGCCTGGAACGTATCAATGCATGCCTGATCGACCCGACCTGCAATGTGCGCAATGTGACGGAAGTGGCGATGGATTATGGGTTTCTGCACTTGGGGCGGTTTTCGGATAACTATCGCAAGCAGTTTGGGGAATTGCCGTCGGATACGTTGAAGCGGCGGGATTGAGTCGCTCGTAAAAGGTCTCTCGCGACAGCGATTATTTTCAGACAAGCTCAAATTCGGCAACGGCGGCGAGGCCGAACATCACAAGTAACAGCCCCCAGCCGGTCCACTGCAAAATAACCAGCTTTCGCCTGAGGCCGGCAGGAAAGTTCTTCAGGTCTTCAGCGCAGGCACCTCCATCACGTAGATAGAGACGAGGTGTTGTCATCACGCCCATTATGGCGCCCAGTAAAAACATATTTCCCCAAGGCCCACCGTTTCTGAACGGTGCCCGAATCATAACTGCGGGGCAATTTTGCAGGTGATTCAGCATCACATCCATTTTTGTGTAGGCGAGGTGAAGTGATATACCGATTGATATAAATGCGCCAACAAAGTCGATCAAGCTAATGACAAGAAATATTGTGTCACTAGTGCTTGTGCTCATTTAATGATCTCGTAAATTTTTTTATCTGCATAATGGACTCGCTAATAGAACAGTCCAGAACTATCGATAGAAACCAGTAAAATCAGTGCCGCCATGAGCCCAAGTGCACTCCAGTGCATGATGATGAACTTACGTTTCAGCAGTTTTGGAAAAGCTTGTAAGTCATCTAAGCTCAGTTCACCTCTTTTAAGATAGAATCCTGGGAAAGTGATGATTCCGGAAATGCCTCCTATAAGCATCAGTTTTCCCCAAGCGCCACCGTGCCTGAGCGGCACACGTGCCATGATGGCTTTGCAGTTCTTCAAATGCTCCAGAATAAAATCCATTTTCGTGTATGCCACATGTAGCATTAAGGCGATCCAAATGCACATCGCGATAAGCACTACCCCGGATGAATAACCGATAACTATTTCAGTTCTGTTCATTTGTATTCTCATATATCAATTCGCCTAATGCTTCTCCCCGATCCCCTCCTAAAAGCCCACCTGCAAAGGAACCTGCCCCGACTACTATCAGACCGCATGCGAGAGCGGCTGTTCCTCCAGTCGGGATTGCTAAGCCCGCGCAGACCCAACCCACCGTCGAGCTGGTCAATATTGCTGACGCGAAAGCACCACCTATCACTCCTCCGGCAACACCACCAACTTCTGTAAATTTCACCTTCCTACACGCCTCCGCATCTCCTGCCGCACATACCCCTTGAACTTTAACAACCGAGGCCCCTCCACCCACTGCGGTACCAACCCAGCCACCATATTTGACGTACTTCGCCGCTTTGGAAACGGCATCAATATGCGTGGCATAACCAGGAATCTGCCCAATAGCCCCTGCTTTTCTCCAGCGATGAACAAGGCTTTTAGTCGATATGCCCAACACACTTTTCAGATTGGGGTGGTCCGGAAAACCGATGCTCTTTTTTGTAAATTTGGTCAGATGGGAATTCAACTGAGTCAACAAGCGTTTGCGCTCGGCGTAAAACTCGGCGGACTTCAGGTGACCGTTGGCTTGAAAAGTCCGGGTATGCAAATTTTCGATGTCACGGAGAATAATATCCACGTCGTGCAGGTTCTTCGAGAACATGGCCAATCCCGCACTTGCCCCGAGTGAACCCTTGGAAATAAGGAAGGCAATCTCGTCATAGTGCCGCGCCATGAAATCGGCCTCTTCCGAACTCAGCGGTTCCAAGGCTCTATTTACATTAGCCGCCGCCTGCATCAACAACGCTTCTTCGAAAGTACACAGATGATTGTCCGGATCGCTGAGAACAATCATCGTCCCGGCTTTCACCTGATCCAGATTCGGGTTCAGCGCCTTGAATTTGGCGATGACGGCGGGGGAGGCTGAAGTAAAAAGCTGAGCCTGCAGTTTGTCAGCGGTCGTGCTTCTCGGTACGACATAGAACCCGGGTTCTTCTTGTGGGACCGGCGTTGGCCATTGCTCCTGAGGGAAAAACTTCAAGTCCGGGGCAGGATGCGGCGAGGTAGCCGCCTTCAAGGCGCCGGGCGAGTTCATGGCAGTCGACTTGAGATTTTGCGCATGGACGTAGCGCAGTAAACGAACGGGGTCAGGTTTTGAAACGGGCTGTGTGAGCCTTGATACCGGCAATCTTTTAATAGGTTCAGTGATCGCGGCCGGAGCTTTTCCCGTCAGGGCTTGCGATTGGATGAGCAGGTCGCGTTGTTCTTGCACAAGCGCCTGTAAGCCCTGTTCCGGAGTTTTGTGGCCTCGCCCAACATCGTCAGCAATACGCTTTGCATAAAAAGCGACTTCTCTGTTGAACTGTTCCCGCGCCCTACCGTATGCAAGATGACGAGTGCCAAGCGTGCGAGCTTGCCCCACCAGTTTTCCCGCCGCGCTGTTGATGTCCCACGGATTCATCCCTCTTCACCCCACGAACTGTAACCGGCGGTTTTAGCCAGATGGTGGGTCCACGCGATGTCGCGATAACGAATCGCCACCTGCTCTTGTGGCTCGGCGTCGTTTTGAAGAATGGCGTGAGGCATTTCGAGCGTCAGGTCGGTAATAACTCCGCCATTGATCGAAACGGTATAGAACTTTTCCTGCAAGCCAGAGGGCGATACGCGGTAAAAACTGATCGTGCAGTTGATTTCTTCTCTGTTTGAAAGCGCTTGGGCGAGTAGTGGCGATGATTTGTCGACGGCTTTGGTGATGATGATCGGGTTGTGTGTGGATCTGTTGAGGTTCCCGATAGTGGTCATGTTGTGGCTGTAGGACAGCACCATGATCTCGTCCGTGTGCGCAGCCTGGTACTTGTTGCCAATAGAGTCCTGGGTTGAACAGCCCGCTGAAATCAATCCCTGAGCTTTTCCGTTTATGGTCATGTAACCGTGATTAGCCATGGAAACCACTCCTTGTCGTCAGGCGCGAAGTCTATGGCAGAAGTTGTAAGCAGTTATGTAGTCCGATTCCGAAAATGCGTTTTGCACTAAACGGATAAAGGTCTGCACCCCGCGGATAGTCCACCCCATTGCCCCGTCCTAGCATGAGCCTTGCCTGAACAATAACAATGGAGGCGGCGGCCATGACCCTGCGACCCGAATATCTTCACTCCCTGCTCGAGGACGATCCAGAACAAGGAATCTATCGCTGCAAGCGCGAGATGTTCACCGACCCGCGCCTGTTCGATCTCGAGATGGAACACATCTTCGAAGGTAATTGGCTGTATCTGGCGCACGAAAGCCAGATCCCCAATAAAAACGATTTCTACACCACCACCATGGGGCGCCAGTCGATCTTCATCGCGCGCAACAAGGACGGTGAGCTCAATGCCTTTCTCAACGCCTGCAGTCACCGTGGCGCGATGCTCTGCCGGCACAAATCCGGCAACAAGAGCTCGTACACCTGCCCATTCCACGGCTGGACCTTCAATAACTCCGGCAAACTGCTGAAGGTCAAAGACCCGTCCGAGGCCGGTTACCCGGCGAGCTTCAATTGCGAAGGCTCCCATGACCTGACCAAAGTCGCCCGTTTCGAATCCTATCGCGGCTTCCTGTTTGGCAGTCTCAAGGCTGATGTCGTGCCGCTGGTCGAGCACTTGGGCGAGTCGGCGAAGATCATCGACATGATCGTCGACCAGTCCGCCGATGGCCTGGAAGTGCTGCGCGGTTCCTCCAGCTACATCTACGAAGGCAACTGGAAACTCACCGCCGAAAACGGCGCCGACGGTTACCACGTCAGCTCGGTGCACTGGAACTACGCCGCCACCCAGAACCAGCGCAAACAGCGCGAGGCCGGCGACAGCAATCCGACCATGAGCGCTGGCAGCTGGGCCAAGCAGGGCGGCGGTTTCTATTCCTTCGACAAGGGCCACATGTTGCTCTGGACCCGTTGGGCCAACCCGGAAGATCGCCCGCTGTATGAGCGCCGCGATGAACTGGCCCAGGATTTCGGCAAGGCCCGCGCCGACTGGATGATCGAGAACTCGCGCAACCTGTGCCTGTACCCGAACGTGTACCTGATGGATCAGTTCAGCTCGCAGATCCGCATCGCCCGGCCGATCTCGGTCAATCGCACGGAAATCACCATTTACTGCATCGCCCCCAAAGGCGAAAGCGACCACGCCCGTTCAAGCCGCATTCGTCAGTACGAAGACTTTTTCAACGTCAGCGGCATGGCCACGCCGGACGATCTGGAGGAGTTCCGCTCCTGCCAGACCAGCTACCAGGGCAGCGTGACCGCCTGGAACGACATGTCCCGTGGTGCCGAGCACTGGATCGAAGGGGCCGACGAAGCGGCGAAAGAAATCGACCTGCATCCACTGCTCAGCGGTGTGCGCACCGAAGACGAAGGCCTGTTCGTGTTGCAGCACAAGTATTGGCAGCAGACCATGCTCAAGGCTCTGGCCGCCGAGCAATCGAAGCTGATTGCCGTGGAGGCCGTGCAATGACTATTACCTACGACAGCGTGCGCGACTTTCTCTACCGCGAAGCGCGTTACCTCGATGAACGGCAATGGGACGAATGGCTGGAGTTGTACGCCCCGGATGCGACCTTCTGGATGCCGTCCTGGGACGACAACGACGAATTGACCGAAGACCCGCAGCGGGAAATCTCGTTGATCTGGTACGGCAATCGCACCGGCCTGGAAGACCGCATCTTCCGCATCAAGACCGAGCGCTCCAGTGCCACCGTGCCGGATACCCGCACCTCGCACAACATCAGCAACATCGAGCTGCTGGAACAGGCGGACGGCCTCTGCAAGGTGCGCTTCAACTGGCACACGTTGAGCTTTCGCTACAAGACCGTCGACAGCTATTTCGGCAGCAGTTTCTACACCCTTGATGTGCGCGGCGAGAACCCGCTGATCAAGGCCAAGAAAGTGATCCTGAAGAACGACTACGTTCGCCAGGTCATCGATGTTTACCACCTGTGAGGCGGCCGTCATGACTCATTCCATTGCATTCAATTTCGAAGACGGCGTCACCCGGTTCATCGACGCCAACGTTGGCGAAACCGTGGCCGATGCCGCGTACCGCCAAGGCATCAACATTCCGCTGGATTGCCGCGACGGCGCCTGCGGCACTTGCAAGTGTTTCGCCGAGGCCGGCCGCTACGACCTGGGTGAGGAATACATCGAAGACGCCCTCACGGCGGACGAAGCCGAGCAAGGTTTTGTCCTGACTTGCCAGATGCGCGCCCAGAGCGATTGCGTGGTGCGCGTACCGGCTTCCTCGGAGGTCTGTCGCACGCAACAGGCCAGTTACGACGCGACCATCAGCGCCGTGCGTCAGCTGTCCGACAGCACCATCGCGCTGTCGATCAAAGGTGAGGCACTGAGCAAACTCGCGTTCCTGCCCGGGCAATACGTGAATCTCGCAATTCCCGGCAGCGAGCAGACCCGTGCCTATTCGTTCAGTTCGTTGCAACGTGACGGCGAGGTCAGTTTCCTGATTCGCAACGTGCCCGGCGGCTTGATGAGCAGTTTTCTGACCGGCATGGCCAAGGCCGGCGACAGCATGAGTCTGGCCGGGCCGCTGGGCAGTTTTTATCTGCGTGACATTCGTCGCCCGCTGCTGCTGCTGGCGGGCGGTACCGGCCTGGCGCCGTTCACCGCAATGCTGGAAAAAATCGCCGAGCAGGGCAGTGAGCATCCGCTGCATCTGATCTACGGCGTGACCAACGATTTCGATCTGGTGGAAATGGATCGCCTCGAAGCTTTCGCCGCGCGCATCCCGAACTTCAGCTTCAGCGCCTGCGTGGCCAGTCCCGACAGCCAGCACCCGCTCAAGGGCTACGTGACACAGCACATCGAACCGAGGCATTTGAACGATGGTGACGTCGACGTCTACCTGTGCGGCCCGCCGCCGATGGTCGAGGCCGTCAGCCAATACATTCGCGATCAAGGCATCGCGCCGGTGAATTTCTACTACGAAAAGTTTGCCGCCAGCGCGGCATGAGCATTCTCTGGGTCAACACCGGGTTGGCGTGAACACGAGGTGGGTATGAACAGATTTCACGAAAAAGTCGCGCTGATCACCGGCGCTGCGCAAGGCATCGGCCGGCGCGTCGCAGAACGGATGGCGGCGGAGGGCGCGCGGTTGGTTCTGGTTGATCGCTCCGAGTTGGTGTTCGAGGTGCAACAACAATTGGGCCAGCATGCCCAGGTGCTCGCGCTGACCGCCGATCTCGAGCAGTACGCCGAATGCAGCCGCGTGATGCAAACCGCCATCGAGCGTTTCGGGCGCCTCGACATCCTCATCAATAATGTCGGCGGGACGATCTGGGCCAAGCCTTTCGAGCATTACGAAGCACCGCAGATAGAGGCCGAGGTTCGTCGCTCGCTGTTCCCGACGCTGTGGTGCTGCCATGCCGCATTGCCGTTCATGCTGGGGCAGGGCAGTGGCGCCATCGTCAACGTGTCGTCCATCGCCACCCGCAGCATCAACCGTGTGCCGTATGGTGCGGCGAAGGGCGGGGTGAATGCGCTGACCGCTTGCCTGGCGTTCGAAACCGCCGGCCGTGGCGTTCGGGTCAATGCCACGGCGCCCGGTGGCACCGAAGCACCGCCGCGGGTGATTCCGCGAAACAGCGCCGAACAAAGTGCTGAGGAAAAGGTGTGGTATCAGCAGATCGTCGACCAGACGCTCGACAGCAGTTTGATGAAACGTTACGGCACACTGGATGAACAGGCAGGCGCTATTCTGTTTCTGGCCAGCGACGAAGCGTCCTACATCACCGGCATGATCATGCCGGTGGGTGGTGGTGATCAGGGCTGAAAAAACGCTGAGAATTACAGGCGCCGCTGAAACGCTTTGACGATTCTCAGCGTGGCGTCGCTTGTGTTCAGATTGTGCACCGCGTCCATCGGAAACCACATGCAATCGAAGATTTCATTTTGCGGGCGCGCCTCATTCGAGTTCAGCACCGATGCCTCGTAGACATGGTGCCGGGTGCCGCCCGAATCCAGTTCCATCAGGTAGAGCAAATCGTCGACCCCCAACCCGGTTTCTTCCCACAGTTCGCGCATGGCCGCGGCTGCAACGGTTTCACCGGGCTCGACTTTTCCGCCGGGCAGCGTCCAGCGACTCCTTGGCTTGCGCACCAGGAGAATGTAGCGGTCCTGCTCACAAATGACGGTGGCGCGTACTTTCATGTGTTACCTGATTGCCTTCTGTCATATTTTGGTAATAAAAATGCAATATTCAGGCCGACGCCGATTTAGCGGACGCCTGGAAGGTTGGAGGTGTCTCAGGGGCTGAAAGTGCAACCGGATGCCGGCATCCTGTCGCGACGTCCGGTCGGCATCTGTGCGAAGGGTGGGTGTAAGGTAGGCAGGTCTGTTCTGAAATCAGTACCGAAATGGAGGTAGCTTATGAGCGTTCCGATGCTGAATAAGATGCACATGAACGGTTATGACGTACTCAGCGTAAACAACGGCCCCTGGCGGGTATGCACCCAAGGCGACCGGTTGGCCGCTTTTGCCAGCAGGGAGGAAGCCCTGGCCTTTGCAGCGTCTCTTCCCGGTTACAAGGTACGGGCGAAGAGGCCGGCCGATAAATAGTCAGCTTCAAGCCCCGGTTTTCCGGGGCTTTTATGACTTGGGAGAACCTCCGCCTCCGCTCATCCCTCCATTGGTGCAGGTGGCAGGCTTGTTTCGAGTAATCACCTTGGCCTTCACCTCTTCGGCATACCCCGTCAATCGCTGTTCGTCCCCCTGAAACAGGTCGTGCAGTCTGCGCACCGCTTGTGCGTCCACTTCATTGCCTGCCTGTCGAAACTGAACTTCCAGTCGCAGAAGGTCTACCGCCGACCACCTCAAGTCCGATGCAACGCTTTGCAGGTCGCGCCGAAGTTGGTTTTCAGATTTGTTAAGCCACATGACAACCTCCTGAACATCTCTGCTACGAATTTTAGTCCCGATTCGTGGATCAGGGCGTTTTGTTCGTCTGAACAGTCGATGCAGCCTTTGGTCGGGAAGTTGAACGGGAACGGACAGATCTGGTGTCGTACTCAAGTGGTCAACTTTCGCTAGGGCGAGGCAACTTCAAATGACGGCAACTGATGATTTTAGATTTCACGCGCATGAGCTGATCGTCGATCTGGACGCGGCGACCACGGAAATGATGACGCTGATCTCTGCGCATCAACTGAGCGGCCCGGAATGGGAGCGGGTGAACCAATGGCAGCACGAGGCGTATGAACGGTGGATGACCTATTTGAACGCCAGGTCCCCCAAAAAAGATGAAAACGCCCCACAGTGAGAGCTGTTCAATCAATGGATGTCTGCTGAATGACGCGCTACATTTCCTTTTTCAGAAAAAGGAAGCGTCATGCGGACATTGATGGCGGGAGTCGTGGTGGCGTTACTGGCGGGGTGCTCATTGCCGGCTTCCGTGGTGCCGGGTGAGCCGAATGTCAGCAAATACAGCGAAAAGGTACCGAAAGACTATGCCGCCTGCGTGCTGCCGGCGTGGCAGAAGGAAATTCCCGCGTCGACTCAAACGGGGATTTCCAATGGCTACCGGATAACAGCCCCCAGCATTATCACGGCTGACGAGATTGTCGATATCGTGAAATCCAGGGATGGCAGCCGGGTATCGCTTTATCAGGGCCCGCCTTGGGCCAAGTCCGGCGCATTGCGCCAGGCCGTTCGCGACTGTCTGTGAGGCTTAGCCGGAAATCTCGGTGACCGGGATAGTCTGGTCGTCAGATGCCTGGGCACTGCTTTTCTTTTCCCGGCGATCGTTGATCCAGTTGTCCACCTGCGCACCGAACTCGGCCGGCGCCTTTCGTCCCACTCTCCTGGCGAGATCAAGAATGGTCTGCTGGGAGAGGGCATCCTCCATGCGTTTTTGCGCAGTCATCATGACCGCATGCACCGAGCAGGGGCCTGTCAGCGCCCAAGCGGGTGCGGAACCTTCGAACACGGCGCAACGCCCGCGAATCTCGCGGCAATCGAAGATGAGTTTCTGACCGTCGATGGCATTGACGATATCGAGCACGCTGATTTCGTCGGAGGGACGCGCCAGCTTGAAACCGCCGCGCACGCCTTCAGTGGCCACCACCAGTTTTGCCTTGGCCAGTTTGGTGAAAATTTTCGCCAGATAGTCTTGCGGCACGCCTTGAAGCTCCGCCAGTTCGCGCACGCTCGCCTCACGGGTGTCGCCGCAATTGCCTACCAGAAAAAGTAGGCAGTGAATGCCGTACTCAACGCCCGCGCTATAAAGAGACATTTTGATCTCCGACTAATATTGTCGTAAATGTTACCAGCAGAGCGTTAGCCGAGCAACGAGCCCCCGCCGCCGCTCATCTCTTCCAGTACTGCCTTTCTGCCTTGCCTGGTAGCGCCATGCCGTGGATCAAAGTTTTCGATAGCAAGCATCATAAAAAATCGATTGCGCCGCATAACTAGGATCAATATATTCGCAGTTGCTCGGTCGGCCTTGGCAGCGCATGACCTTTGATGAATTCAATGATCGCCTTCTCTCGGAGTTAAAAATGAAAAAGCACATCCTGGTAATCGGCGCAGGTTTCGGTGGCATGTGGACAGCTTTGAGCGCTACGCGTCTGTTCGACATTCATGGTCACAACGACGTTGAAGTGACCGTTCTGGCCCCGCAGGCCGAGCTGCGCGTGCGTCCGCGCTTCTATGAGCCGAATGCGCACCAGCTGGCTGCACCGATTGGTGAGCTGTTTGATGCGGTCGGCGTGAAGTTCATCAAGGGCGCTGCAGAAACCATCGACGTTGTGCAAAAACGCGTGGGCTACATCGATGCATCGGGTGCCAAACAAGTGTGCAGCTACGACAAACTCGTTCTGGCCACCGGCAGCCGTCTCGCCATCCCGGCTACCGCAGGCGTGGTCGAACATGCGTTCGACGTTGACCAGATTGAAGAGGCCGTGCGCCTGGAAAACCACCTGAAATCCCTGGCCAGCCTGCCGGAAAGTAAAGCCCGCAACACCGTCGTCGTGGCGGGTGGCGGCTTCACCGGGATTGAAACGGCGACCGAGATGACCGCGCGTCTGCGTGCCATCCTGGGTGATCAAACGGATGTCGAGGTGATCATCGTCGACCGCGGCGAGAAAATTGGCGGGTCGATGGGCGCCGAAATCGCCAAGTCGATCGAAGAGGCCAGCGTTGAAACCGGCGTGAAATGGCACTTGAAGGCATCAGTGCTTTCCGTCGATGCCAACGGTGTCAACTTGAGCGACGGCCAGCGTATCGATGCGAAAACCGTGGTCTGGACCACCGGCGTGCGCGCCAGCTCGCTGACCGAACAGATCCCGGCCGAACGCGATCACCTCGGCCGCCTGCACGTGGACAGCCACCTGAAAGTCATTGGTCAGGAGGATATCTATGCCACGGGCGACGTTGCCTACGCCGCTTCCGACGACATTGGCAACTACGCATTGATGACCTGCCAACACGCCATTTCCCTGGGGCGTCACGCCGGCAATAACGTGGCCGCGCACATTCTCGGCGTCGATCCGACACCGTACAGCCAGCCTAAGTACGTAACCTGCCTGGATCTGGGGAGCTGGGGCGCGGTGTACACCGAGGGCTGGGACCGCCAGGTCAAACTGGTCAAACAGGAAGGCAAGAACCTCAAGACGCAGATCAACACAGTGTGGATCTACCCACCGGCTGCTGACCGTGCCGCTGCGCTGGCGGCGGCTGATCCCATGATTCCTGTCGCCTGAGGCCTGTTGTTCGATAACACTGCCTGATGGGAAAAATCCCGCCCAAGTTTCTTGGGCGGGTTTTTTTTTGCGACCGGAATGGTTGCGATGGTGAAATTTAACGTGTAGTTTTTCATGAAATTATAAATAGAAAATTTCATGAGGCTTGCATGTTCCAGCAATCCAACCGCCACGTCGCCAGTTACTACGCCCACACTTGCGCCGATCGTCTGTTGGAGCGTGCGGCTCTGGAGGGCGAGCAGGACACCGACGTATTGATCGTCGGCGCCGGCTTCAGTGGCTTGCACACGGCGTTGCGACTGGCCTTGGCTGGCAAGCGCGTGACCTTGCTGGAAGCCAGTCGGGTGGCATGGGCGGCGTCGGGGCGCAATGGCGGTCAGGCCATTCTCGGTTGGTCGTGCGACATGCCTCCGTTGGAGGCCGCGCTGGGTTACGAACGTGCGCGGCGTTTGTGGGACGGCATGCGTTGGGCTGCACAGGAACTGCGGGCATTGCCCGAACGCCATGATTTCGATTGCGACTACCAGGCCGGTCACCTCTGGACATCGGTGTTGCCGCGTCGGGTGAGTCTGCTGACCGAATGGCAACACGAGGCCAGCCACAAGTGGGGCCACGACGGTTTGCAATTCATCCCGCGTGAGCAGTTGCCGCAATGGGTCGCCAGTGAACGCTATCAGGCCGGGCTGTTCGATCCGGAAGGCGCGCACCTGAATCCGCTGAAACTGGCGCTCGGCCTGGCCGCCGCCATCGAGCGCGCCGGCGGGAAAATTCATGAGCAAAGCAAGGCGCTGAACTATCGCCAAGAGGGTGGCCGCTACGTGGTCACCACTGAGCACGGTCGTATTCGGTCCGATGTGCTGGTACTGGCGTGCAATGCGTATCTGGATCGGCTTGATCCCAAGCTGTCGAGTTGTGTGTTGCCGGTTGGCACCTATCAGGTGGCCACCGCGCCACTCCCGCAAGCGCAGGCGACTGCGCTGCTGCCGAGCAATGCCTGCGTCACCGACAATCAATTCGTGCTCGATTATTTCCGTCGTACGCCGGATAACCGGCTGCTGTTTGGCGGTGGTTGCACCTACCTGGGGGGCATGCCGAGGGACATCGCCGCGGCGACCCGACCCTTTCTGCAACGGGTGTTTCCACAGCTCAAGGATGTAGAGCTGGAATTCGCCTGGGGTGGGCACATCGATCTCACCCTCAAGCGCACACCTGATATCGGTCGCCGGGGCGATCTCTACTGGCTTCAGGGATACTCCGGCCACGGCGTGCTGCCGACCCTGGCCGGGGCCCGCGCCGTGTCCGACGCGATATTGGGGGAGCCGGATGAGCTGGCCTTGTATCAAGGCCTGGTCAATGGCAGTTTCCCCGGCGGCAAGTACATGGCAGCCCCGCTGGAAGCCATCGGCAAGGCCTGGTATCGCTTGCGCGACAGCCTTTGATTCGCACATTTTCCGGAAGCTTTCAGATGGACAGGCAAGAAGAAATCTCGGCGTTGGCGATCCTGATTCAGGACCTGCGCAAACACAAAAAATACACGCTCAAGGAACTGGCGGACAAAATCGGTCGCTCCGTCGGTTTTCTCTCGCAAGTCGAGCGCGGGCTGTCACGGCCGACGGTAGCTGACCTGACCGCCATCAGCGAAACCCTCGGCGTGCCGACCACTTATTTCTACAGCCTGCCCAAACCCATGGCCTTGCCCTGGGTTACCCGGCCGGACGAGCGCCGCACCCTGTATTACGCCGACGGCATCACCGACATTCTGGTCTCGCCGAAAATGCGTGCGTCGTTTTCGATGCTCGAAAGCCGGCTCGAGCCCGGCGCCAGCAGCGGCGACCGCCACATGAGCGACAGCTCGGAGCAGGGCGGTTACGTGCTCGAAGGGCAACTGACACTTTGGCTGGATGACGATCAACCGGTCACCCTGGGAGCCGGGGACAGCTTTCAGCTCGCCAGCCATACCCATTGTCGTTACGGCAATCTCTCCGATCAGCTCACCCGGGTGCTCTGGGTTTACACCTGATAAAAACAAAGGAACAACATGATGGATGCTGTCTGCTCTGATCTGGTCGCTGAAGTTCGCGCGTTTCGCCAGCGCTTCCCGGATGTGCGCTACGTGGACCTGATTTCCCTGGACATCCCCGGGCATTTCTATGGCAAGCGCTACCCGATCGAGATGCTCGAAAAAGTCGCCGCGGGCAGCGCGCTCAAGCTGCCGCAGAATTGTGTGTTGTTGGGCGCCCAGGGCGGGCTGTTCAAGATTGGCGACTACTGCTTCAACGACGGCGATCCGGATGCGCCGCGCCGTCTGGTGCCGGGTACGTTGAAAATCGTCAACTGGGAAAAGCAACCCTTGGGGCAGATGCTGATCACCTCCAGCGGCACTGAAAAACCGATTGTCTTCGAGCCGCGGGAAGTCTTGGCGCAGGTGCTGGAACGTCTCGCGCGCAAAGGTATTTTCCCGGTGGTGGCCTTCGAGCTGGAGTTCTACCTGTTCGATCGCCAGTTACGTGACGGCTTGCCGCAGTTCGCGCGCGATCCGCTGACCGACGATGCGGACGATCAACCGAACATGCACATTGAACGATTGTCGCGGTTTGCACCGGTGCTCGATGAAATGGTCGAGACCGCGCAGGCGCAAGGCATCGACACTACGGTGATCACCGCCGAATTGGGCCCGGGCCAGTTCGAGATCAACTTCGGCCACCTCGATGACGGCCTGCGTGCCGCCGACTGGGCCGCCCTGTTTTGCCGCAGTACCCGGGGCGTGGCCATGAAGCACAACTACCGCGCCAGTTTCATGGCCAAACCTTACTTGCAACACCCCGGCAGCGGCATGCATGTCCATGTGAGCCTGTATGACGAGGCGGGCAACAACCTGCTGGCGGCCAACGGGCAACAACCGCTGCGCCATGCGGTGGCCGGTTGCCTGGAACTGCTGCCGCATTGCATGCCGATCTTCGCGCCGAACCACAATGCAATGCGTCGCTTGAGCGGCACCGTGAACGTCGCGACACGCGCCAGTTGGGGTTTTGAAGATCGGGACGCGTGCCTGCGAGTGCCGGAGTCGGACGCGAAAAACCTGCGGATCGAACATCGCCTCGCCGGTGCTGACGCCAACCCTTACTTGGTGCTGGCGGCGATTCTGGTGGGGCTCGAACAAGGACTGGAAGCCGGTCGTGAGCCGATCGCGCCGCTCAATGAAGATCGGGGCAGTGGCATCGATTTTCCGCTGGAGATGTTGGACGCCGTGCGTTCAATGCAAAGCCATGCGCAATTGCGCGAGGGATTGGGCGCTGAGTTCGTGAATGTATATTGCGAAAACAAGCGTCAGGACCATTTGGCATTTCTGCACGACATCAGTGCCCGTGAATATCGCTGGTACTTGTAGATGACCGCTTATCGTCGCGCGACCTTAAAAAAAGTGTGGATATTTAAGGGGTTAGGATATTTAGTAACCAGATTGTGAGCCAAAATATCTTGTTACACGGTGAAATATTCCGTAATATCCGCCCCGCGTTCACCACCACGGTTTATGCATTTTTAAATCCCGGGCGTCCATCAGCTGCCCGGGATTTTTTTTGCCTGAAATAAGCTGCGATTGAAAAATCGCTCAGTCATTTAGAACGATTATTTAAAGCAGGAACGCTCATCGTTGACGCTGATTTCCAGCACGCCCTGAGACACCACCAGACTCTCCTGAACGCCAGGAATTCACAGTGGTTACTTTTGATGCCTTCCTCAGAGCATCACGACCGGCGTTCCGACGATGATCGGTGTTAAATGTTGAGATAGCCGTTTGCCACGCGTCTGGTTATGCTCGCAGCGTTTTGCATTTGCCAATCATTAACAACCACAGTGATGACATGAGCCAAATAGAGACGCGTGCGACTGCCCTTGCGCTGTATCCGGAAGATTCCCGCGAAGCTGCGGCGCTGCTCAAACAAGCCATCCCGCTGATGGTGCGTCACAACATCCCGCCCAATCCGGTGCATTACGCGCTCTGGTACACCTACAGCAAAGGCCTGGACCCCGAGCTCAATCGTCAGCTGGACCGGGTGGTCAAGGACTTTGATTATTTTCCGCCGGAGTCCGCGACGCGGCTGTTTCGCGACTACATCATTCGCGACGAACTGGCGGAGGCCCGCGCCGGGCAGCAACAGGCAATCAATCTGGTGGATGACATGCAGCGCGACGTTTCGCGCAGCGTCGAGGGCAATCTCAACTTTCAAAGCAGTCTGGGACGTTGCCTGGAGATGCTCGAGTTGCCTGCCAACGAGCGTTTGCCGGATATTCTGAGCGAGCTGCAACAGAGCACCCAGCTCATGCAGAACCAGCAGGAACGCTTCCTCTCCCAGTTGCACTCGGCCCAGAGCGAGATCAAAAGCCTGCGCAGTAAACTTGAACGTGCGCAACTGGCGGCGACACTCGATGGCCTGACCGAACTGCTCAACCGGACAGCCTTCACCCGTTTGCTGGAGCAGGCGCTGAGTAATCCTGACCGGGGCGTGGCGCTGGTCATGCTGGATATCGACCACTTCAAGCAATTCAATGACCAGTACGGCCACCCGTTGGGTGACCGTGTCCTGCAACATGTCGGGCAAGTACTGCGCAGTTCGCTGCCACCCCATGCCACGGCGGCGCGTTACGGTGGCGAGGAGTTCTGCGTCATTCTGGAACACTGCGCCGACCTGGCGAGTGCCGGGGTGTTTGCCGAGCAACTGCGGGTGAAAATCCAGGCGTTGCGGATCAAGGCGCGTATCGATGGCAAGGTACTCGACACGATCACGGCGTCCTTCGGTGTGGCCTTCGCGCAATCCGGTGAGAGCCTGGACAGTCTGGTGACCCGCGCCGATGACGCGCTCTATCAGGCCAAGCGCAATGGGCGTAACCGGGTAAACAGCTAGCCGTTGAACCGCATTTTCAAGCCGCAGGCCCGATGGCGGTGCTGAGTGACTCCACCACGCTGCTACGGTTGTTGTGAATTGTCGTCATCCTGGGCGGCGTTATCGACCTCAAGCGGGGCTCGGGAAACTGAGGCGGTTTGAATCAAGGCATTTTGCTGGCCCCGAAGCCTCAAAGTTACAGACAGAATCACTTTAATTTCAGGTGGTTAGGGCTGGCTTTAAATGCGCAATGTATGGATCTCACTGATTTCGTTGGGCTTGGCAGGTATCGCCGTCGCCGTCCAGGCCAAAGAGCTTCAAAGTAATGACCGGTACATGTGCAGCTGGGGCGCGGGCACTGCAGCAAGAGCCCAGGAACTCAAACTGGCGGGCGTTTCGCTCTACGCCGCCCGGCAGAAACTGCAGACCTACAAGTTCAGCAAGCCGTGGATGCGCATGACGGCAATGGGGATTACCGAACAAACCTACGACAGCCCGTCGCGGATCAAGCCTGCGGCGCTGCGCCAGAGTTTCTACGAAGATTGCGTGCGCTTTAAGCTGGCGCGCAAATGATCGAGTGAGCTACAACCCGTCCTCCATCAGCTTCAGGTACTCGGGGCTGTCGGAGATCGAATTGTGCCCCACGCCTGGAATCACTTTCAGGGTCGCCACGCCTTTGGCGAAATGTTCGTAGAGCTTTTCTGTGCTCGAGTGCGGGATCACTTCGTCCTGCTCTGCCGCCAGCAGCAGCGTCGGTATCGAGATATGCGCAGCGTATTTCCACGATTCGAACTTGTCCTGCAGCAGCCATTTCACCGGGAAAATCGGGTATTGGCGGACAGCGAGATCCTCGAGGCTGTTGTAGGGTGTGATCAGGATCAGTCGCGCGGCCGGGCGCTGGCTCGCGAGGCGCACGGCGACGCCCGAACCGAGGCTGCGACCCACCACGGCAATGTGCGGATGTGTGTCGTAGACCTTGTCGAACAAGGTCATGGCATCGCGTGAAATCGCCTCCTCGGAAGGTGACCCGGTGCTCCCGCCAAAACCCCGGTAGTGCAGCAAGTAGAGGGCGTGGTCGGGGAACGCCCGGGAGAATTGCGGCAGGTTTCGCGAAACGTCCTCGGCATTGCCACCAAAATAAATCAATGCATTGGGCCCGTCGTGCGGCCTGACGGTGACCTGCACCTGTGCGTCCGCCACCGATAGCGTGAGCAGCGTTTCGGGCGCGCCGGGCGCAGCGGGTTGCGGGAAGTAGATCAGCGCGCGCTGGAACACGAACAGCGCGGCACACAGCGCCAAGTACAGCACGGCGACGATGACGACGATATACATCAGGATGCGCGACATTCGGCTAACGTTGGTGAGTGGCATTGATTGCTCTGGGCCTGACGACCGCGACGGCTGATCGCTGTCGGAGTGTAGTTGAACGACAGCGGCGTGCGGCTACCCCGCCGTCCTTGGAACCCTATCAGCCATCACCCAAAAACGGATATTCAGCCAACCGATTGCTGCTGCACACCAGCCTTTACAGCCTTGTTGTATTCCACGCCGGGACGAATTGTCCCCGACAGCTATTCTGTTGTAGCCAGCAGGAGTCTGGTGGCGCTGTTGATTTTGCCGTTTGCCGAACTGCGGGGCGGGTTATGCGTGTGGCTGACCGCACAACAGGCAGACAGTAAAGAAGTGTAAGGACGAAACCATGAGCCACACTGATGGATACACGCGTCGACAAATACTCACGCTGGCTGCCGGTGCTTCGGCGATGCTCACTTTCGATCCGGCCTTTGCAGCCATCGCGCCGTCGAAGGAAACAGGAGGCAAGAACATGCTGACCCGCGCCATTCCTTCCAGCAACGAGCCACTGCCCATTGTCGGCGTGGGCACCTATCGCGGTTTTGATGTCGCGCCTGCCGATCCGGCCTACAAAAACCTGCCCGCCGTCCTCAGTGCGTTGTTCGAAAAGGGCGGGACGGTGATCGACAGCTCGCCCATGTATGGCCGCGCCGAGCAGACCACCGGTGAACTGCTGTCGATTCACAAGCCGCGCTCGCCGGCCTTTCTGGCGACCAAGGTGTGGACCCGTGGCCGCGAAGAGGGCATCGCGCAGATGGAGCAGTCGTTCAAACTGCTGCAGACCGACCGGATCGATCTGATGCAGATTCACAACCTGCTGGACTGGAAAACCCATTTGCCAACGTTGCGCCAATGGAAGGAAGAAGGGCGCATTCGCTACATCGGCATCACCCATTACACCGCGTCGGCGTATGACGAAGTGGAAGCGGTGCTGAAAGCCGAGCCACTGGATTTCTTGCAGATCAACTATGCGCTGGACGATCGCGGCGTCGAGAAACGCATCCTGCCGCTGTGCCGTGAACGCGGCGTGGCGGTGATCTGCAACCGGCCGTTCGGCGGTGGTGATTTGCTCGCTCGCTTGAAGGGCAGGCCACTGCCGGGTTGGGCCTCGCAAGTCGGCGTCACCAGTTGGGCGCAACTGGCGCTCAAGTATTTGCTGGCGCATTCGGCGGTGACCTGCGTCATCCCCGGCACCGGCAACCCGCGTTATATGGCGGAAAATGCCGGCGCGGGGTTCGGTCCGATGCTGACGGGAGCGCAGCGCGAGCAGTTGATTGATGTGGTGGGGTAGACGCCACTCGTCAGGACTTTTTCTTGATGAGTTTATTGAGGTAGTACTTGAGGCTCAAACGATCCTTGGGCCGTGGTTTGTAATGAGTTTTGTTTCTTTGCGCAGGGTCGGCAACCACGGTGGCTGCGGTGTAGTAGTACAGCGCGATGGACCGGCGCGTAATGTGTTCCGGCGTCGTCAGAGGCTCCGGGTGCCCGTGGTTGCTGTCCTTGTCGGTGTTGAAAATGACGCAGCGATTGTAGACCGGCAGGACTTTCTTCAGGCAGGTTTTCATCCCGACATCCCATAGCTCCAGGTTGCCTCCGTATGCCTCTTGCCAATCCTGGTTCAGATAAATAATGGCATTCAGTCTGCGCTCGATATTCAGTTTTTTGTTGAGCCTGAAGTCCGAGTGCACGCCCAGGAAACCACCCCTTTTCGTTTCATGCAGCCCGCCGCCGGTAAAGTAAGGATCGGGTATCAAGCCTTCGATACCTGTAAGTTTTTCCAGAAACTGCAACATGGGTGCAGAGTTGAAGGCGTTGAAAACCGTCTTCAAATAGGGGTCGCATTCGTTGGGGCTGATTTGCCGTTTGTGCTGACCTTTGTAGCCGCGCTCATAAAGCATTTCGTTGCTGGTTGGCTCGACCGGAAAGTGCGAGCAGATGCTCGCAATCAGGTCTTGCGGTAAAAAGTCGTCAATGACGATGTGTGGAAAAGGGGTGGCCTGAGCGTAAGTCATTGCGAGCGACTGACCCAGCGAGCTGGCGGCGTTCTGGTCGAAATCAAGCTCTGGCGTAACGGTGATGGGCAGTGTCTGCGTGATGGGTCTCATTACCGCTCCAATAAACTATTCATAACAACCTGGGTACTTCCAGGTAGCGTTACACGCCCTATTTTTTAGGTGAAGACGAAACCTGGCTGTGTTCACTGTTCAAGCGTTTAAGGATGTCGTTGTACATCTTCGTTCGTCTGTGCGTTGTTTCGTAACCACCAGCGGCCGCGACGGTGCCAGCCTGAATATGGTCGAGGTAGCTGAATATCTTGCGCGTCGACAACAGCTCAACAACATAGCCCAATTGGGTCATGCGATCCTGGAGTGTATAACCGGGTACGCGATCATCCATCAGAAAATGCATGGAGTGTTGTTTCATCAGCTTGCAATTCCATAAGGTGCAGAAGCTTTTCAAATAAACTTCCCTGTAGGGCTTTGGCTCTCTGGAGCGTAACCCCAAGGACAGTTTCAGGCGTCTGACGTGATGTTTTACCAGTCGAGAGCTAAAGCGCCAAAGGGCTCTCGTGGTACTGCGGTTGATTTGCTCTACGCATCCGATGGCCACGACGTTCGGTTTATTAATGCATTTGTTCATCATCATCGAAAACACATTCTTGTCGAAAATGAACGTGTCGGTGTGCAGCAGAAACAGATAGTCGGTTTCAACCCGCTCCAGCACCATGTCGAGTGCTCTTCCGTGTGCAATATGGCCCGGTTCCTTTTCGGGACAGGAGCGTTCGATCAGGTGGATCCAGTCCAGTGTGCGCAGATAGTCGGTGCTTTCATCGGCGGAATCGTTATCGACTACCCAGACCGGGATGTTGCTTTCACCCAGGTGCTGATGCAGCAGGTCGAGGCAAATCCGGGTTATTTCGATGGTCTTGTAATTGACCAGAACAATGCTGAAAAGTGGGGTTCTTTGCGATAGGAAATCAATGTTGCTCATGGGATTTGGCACTCTAAGAAGACTGAGAACATAGAAATGAATCCCTGCTTAGCATTTCTTGCGCTAAACCAGGCAGCGCCGGAACCAGTTCAGTGTTCTTTCCCAGGCAAGCTTGGCGGCGGCCTCGTCGTATCTCGGTGTCGAGTCATTATGGAAACCGTGGTTGGCACCGGGGTAGATGTAGGCTTCATAAGTCTTGCCTGCCGCTTTTAAGGCCTGCTCGTAAGCGGGCCATCCTTCGTTGATGCGCGTGTCCAGTTCACCGTAATGAAGCATCAACGGTGCCTTGATTCGGGGAACATCCTTGGCCTCTGCCTGGCGACCATAAAAGGACACGGCAGCGCCCAGCTCCGGATAGGCCACCGCCGCGGCATTGACCACACCACCACCGTAGCAGAAACCCGTGATGCCGACTTTTCCATTGCTCGCATTGTGTTTCATCAGCCACTCGATGGCGGCGAAAAAATCATTCATGAGCTTTTCAGGGTCAACGGTCGCCTGCAGCTCCCGACCTTTGTCATCGTTGCCGGGATAGCCGCCCACCGAGGTCAGTCCATCGGGCGCAAGCGCAATGAAGCCGGCCTTGGCCAACCGCCGTGCGACATCCTCGATGTACGGGTTGAGTCCGCGATTTTCATGCACGACCACCACAGCCGCTACCTTGCCGGTGGCTTTGGCCGGACGCACCAGATAACCGCGAACCGTACCGTGGCCTTTGGGGGAGGGGTAGGTGATGTATTCGGCGATGATGTCCGGGTCGGTGAACTCAACCTGCTCGGCGAGTGCGTAATTCGGACTCAGGGCAGCGAGTAACGCGCTGGCCGTCAAACCGCCCAAAGTGAACAACGCCGCACGGTCGAGGAATTCGCGCCGGTTGATCCTGCCGTGGGCGTAGTAGTCGTAGAGCTCGAGCAGTTCCGGGGCGAAGTCTTTTGCAGTGAGACGGTGCATCGGTGCGCTTCCTCTTTGACGTAATGGACTCCTGTCAGTTAAGCGCATGAACAGGGTTTTTGTAGACTCGCGACTCAGCTGTTCAGAAAGCGTCAATTTCCGACATAAATTCCCGCGATACATATGTACCGCACCCCGCCATTCCCCCATCGACAAGCTGTGCCCTACAGACAAGGAGAGACTGTATGGCACAACGATTCAACGATGGTACGTCAGGAGACGTCGTCATCAGGTCCGGGCCGCCTGCTTCGGGCGGCGGTGGTGGCTGGGGCGGTGGTGGAGGTTCTGGAGGCAACCGCGTAGGAGCCTCAGGCGTAACCAGTGGTCCCAGCAAAAGCACGAAAGAAGCCCGACGGCTTGCCAAGGAAGAGTACCACCGGAACAAGGCAGCGCAGGAAGCACAGGCAGTGGCGGCCGCTGCTCAAGCCCGAGAGCAGGCTCGCATCTATGCGCGCGATCAACTACTCGCACAATTCACCCAGCTTCAAAACGTAACCAGAGCTGAAATAGACCAACGTTTTACCGCCCGAGCCGAGCAACTCACTTCGTCACTTGATAACGAAATCTCGGCGGCAAAACGGCACCATGCCGGCGACTCGAGTGAACGCTGGCAGCTTTATCTCATCACCAAAGACAAGAATGAAATCGACGGGTTGATCGCCCTAAAAACCGCGGAGCTCAACGAAAAAAATACGCTTGCCCGGTCATTCGACGGGCACGATCCGCTCACGCGAACCGCCGACGACTACCTGGCCCGACTCGGGCAGTTCGGTGATGCGCTGACGGGTGGTCATCAGCTCTGGGAGAGCGCCTACAACGCGGCTCATGAAGCCCGATTGCTGCCAGCGCAGATCGACGCGCTCAACGATAAATCCAATGCGTTGGCCACTCGTCATGCCGAGCAGACCATCATCTGGCGAGAGCGGGAGGCACTCTGGGAGCGTCATCGGCAGCACGCCGAGCAGCGTGATGCGCGCATTCGGTTCAAGCAACAGGTTGATGAAGATGCTCGACTCGAACAGGCCAGGCAGGCCAACACCTTCCAATTACCTGCCACATCGTCAGCGCTGTCTGCCGGGGTATTGCCCAGCCACGGCGGGGAATGGGTTGATGCCGACAAACTGGTCATTGCCGTTTCGCGAGCAATCACCGAACTGGGCTCCGTCGCCGCGACGCTCACGGTAGGGCAAGCCGCAATTTTCGTGGTGGGGATGGCCTATCCCAGCGCACTGGGCAACGGCGAGCTGACCCCCGAGCAACGACAACGATTGTCCGAGGCCGTCGCCGTTCCGGCTCAAGCCCTGGAACTTCATGACCCTCAAGAGATGCGGACTGCTGCTGACGCAGGCGGTTCGGTGGAGGTGGAATACCGGCTCAAACCTGTAGCCACACCGGAAGGAACCGCGATCGTTGTCGGCGCGACGGGGGGCGAAATCGATTCTCGCGTCCCGGTCGTGAATGCTGTGCTCGACCCGCGAACAGGCATCTACACCGCCGAGGTTCCTGGATCACCGGCCAGGTCTGTGCAGTTCACTCCTGACCCCGCGCCTCACGCGACCTTGGCCAGCGAGACTCGTCTGACTGTCACGGAACCGCAGATTCAGGACATCCCGGCGGGTGTTGATTGGCGCATTCAGGATTGCATTGTCTGCGTGCCTGGTCTGCCACCGACCTACCTGTCCTTCAACGTTCCGGCCATGGGCTCCGGCGTTGTCACCGGAACCGGTCAACCGTCGACGGCTGATTGGTGGAAGGGCGTCAGCCAGACGGCCGGCGCAGCGATCCCGAGTCAGATTGGCGATCAGTTCCGGGGCAAGGAATTCAAGTCTTTCGAGGCGTTCGACGAAGCCCTGTGGCGAACGCTCGGTGAACACCCGGCGTTGACCCGTCCACTCGATGAGGTGAACAAAAAACGAGTCGAACAAGGCTTCGCCCCGTACGCGCCGAAAAGCACATGGGTGGGTACGAACCGAGAATTCGAACTGCGGTATCAGGAGCGGCCGGAGTTCTGGGCCGACCCGTTCAACCTCGACAAAATCAGCATCAAGACACCGCAAACTACCGAAGGATGGTTGGGCATCGTACCGACGGTTGTACCCTGGCCGATTCCACCGGTTGGCACCTGGACACCGTTGGTGCCGCCGGGCAGTGAACAACTGGGTTCGACGACATCACCAACCCCGTCCATTCCGCCCGCGGTTTATCCCGGCAACCCGGTCATCCCGGTCCTACCGCAAAACGAGACATTTCCGGCGGTTGATGAAGGGGAGATTGGTGCGAGTATTCCCGGGTTTCCGGGGGATATGGAACTGCCTTCGCCGGGACTGGTTTTTGTTGGTCCGCCGGTTGAGCCGCTGGAAGTAGGGCCATATAACGAACTCAGTGGTCGGAGCAGGGGAGATGGGTTGGATATTGACCATATTCCATCCCGGAGGGCGTTGGAGGCGTACATCGTTGATTCCTGGCCGGACATCGGTCCTGAGGAATTGGCCGACTTTTTAAGAAAAGCACCGAGTATCGCAATCCCCACAGCAGTGCATCGAAAATATAGTGAAACTTACGGAGGACGTAACAACACACGGAAACAGGCTGCCGATGCTTTCGACTTGCGAATGGCTGTGGATACGAATTTTGATGCGTTAAAGCCAGGTTTGATTGAGTCTGGCTTTGCGGAATCGGAGATTGAGCTGGGACGAGATTTGCTACATAAACTTAGCAACGATCAAGGATGGTACTGATGACCAATACAAATATCGAAGCGTGGATCGATAACCTAGGCCAAAGTTATAACGACTTGATCGCACTCGGCATCGTTCCCGATCAACCGCTAAAGGAGCTGTATCCAGGCCGTGATAAGTTGCATCTGAATCCCGAGGTCGGCATCGCACTGTCCTTCTGGGCTGAGAGTAAACAGCTTGAAACTGTCTTTGTAACACTCATCAAAACGACCCCCTCGACCGTCGAGTACAAGGGTGAGCTCCCAACGCCATATAAGCTGGCATTGACCCAGTCCGATGTCCACGCACTCTTCGGCGAACCAATGGAATCAAGAGGCCCCATCAAAATGCCTCAACCGATGGGTCAGACCGGCGGATGGGAAGCCTATCCCCTTGATCCGGCGGTTCATCCCGGCAAAAAAGTTGTATTTCAATACACCGCTGCGATGGAAGTGAAAACATTGGTCTTCACTTTGATTGACAAAGGACACGAGTAAATTCCAACAGGCACTTGCTTATAAGGAGAGCAGGTGCCTTCGCATTCCGCGACTCGATAGAAACAAGGAAGAATTCAAAATGGAACTTAAAACCACACTCAAGGATTACACCGCTCTGGAATTCCAGGCATTGGTCAACCAAATCTGGGCCGTTGACCTACCGAAATCGGACCATGATCGACTGATCAACCATTTCGACCGGATTGTCGGTCATCCCCAAGGTGCAGATCTGCTGTTCTACCCGATGGACAAGTCGAATACCAACACCCCGGAAGCCGTTGTCCACCACGTCAGGACATGGCATCACCAGCAAGGAATACCGGCATTCAAAGACGAGGATGTTCCTGTTGCCAAACCACTTGTTGCGCCGCTAACCCCTTTGGCCAGAAGCCTGGCCGAAGTCGAAAAAATCGCGGCGGATGTGGCCGTTTCAGGTCAGGTCGTTGAAGAGGCTTTCGGCCATTTCGAGCTACAGATCAGGAACTTCCAACGTCAAAAGAACACCCGTCTGGACATCTCCCCTCAGGAAACCGGCATACGCGCGCTGGAACATGCCCAGCATGAAGCACTGATAGCCGTCAGAAAGTTTCAGTCCTGGAAAATGAGAGTGGAATTCGTCCAAAGCGGCGCTCAGCGCAACCTCACCTATGCACGATCCGAGCAAGCGCAATGGCAGAGTATCGTGCAACAGATCAACGCCACCCATGATCGCTACCTCTTACGGCTGGAAAGCCTTTCTCAACGACATCGCGCTCTGCATGATGAAGCGGAAGCGTTGCTGATAGTGGCGCATCAGCGCTTGATTGATTCGCGCAGCACAATACAAACGGTGCACACCATCAGCGCTTCCCTCGATTCTGCCCATAAACGTCCTGATCTTTTACTGACTGGCGGTTCGCCGGTGCTGCTGGCGTCTCAGCAGGCGGATCTGCTTAAAGCGATACGTTCGACGGTTGCCGGGTTTTCCTGGCAAAACGCATCAGGCGGACCAGACACTGAAAACCAGCGTGCTGCCGTATTGAGCTTCGCCTTTTCCAGTCGGGCAGACGCTCAAATATTCGGTGTCAGCGTCCCTTTGTCCGAGCTTTTGCCCATCGAAGGCCAGGATTGGCAACACTTGGCTGCGAACCAGGCTGAGGTCGAAGTGCCTTTTCGCATGAGTACGGCGGCAGTCCCCGCCAGACCTGGAAAAATGTTCCAGGGGTTGCGTGAGATCAAAACGTTGTCGCAGGTTTACCTCAACGCATGCAGAGGCTGTCATTCGATCTCTGGCGTGAGGGTCAGAGCGGCGACGCAGGATCAGCATTGGAACCGGTTCAGTTTTACTCCTGAAGTTGCTGGAGTCACTGTCCACTGGGCTAGACCGATTTTCGTTGAAACCGCTCCGGCGGCTACACCGACCCATCAGCGTCGTGTGGGATTTGTGGAGTCCGCGCGAGTGCCGACGATTGAAGCCAAAGCCGAACGGGCGCATGACCGGTTTGACGACTACATCCTGGTATTCCCGGTCTCGTCCGGGCTTGACCCGCTCTACATCGTTTTCAACCGACCTGCGAAGTAGACGTTTACCGTGCACGCATGACGCCGAGTGTGGGATCGACCTTCAATGCAAACACTGCGCCCCAACCCTCGCCACTTGCGCATCGTGCTCGGCCTTGACGCCAGACACCCCGACTGCGCCGACTACCTGATCACCCACGATTATCGGCACGCCACCTTCAAGGGACGTCAGCAGCGGCGCCGACAAAAATGCAAAGCGACCACCGTTGACCATCTCTTCATAACCTTTGGACTCCCGCCGCCCCAGCGCCGAGGTGCGAGCCTTTTCAGTGGCGATGTAGGCGCTGATGGGCGCGCAACCGTCGAGGCGTTCGAGGGCGAGGGGATGGCCGCCGTCGTCGACAACCACGATGGTCACGGCCCATTGGTTGTTCTGCGCCTCGGTGCGTGCGGCCGCGAGGATCTGGCTGACTTCGGCCTGGCTCAGGATGGCTTTGCTCTTCATGGGGTTTCTCCGGGGATCGTTGAGGGCAGCGCGGCTTCGACCAGTTCTATCCAGTGCCGGACCGGGGTTCGGCCCGCACCGTCGAGGTGCGACTGACAGCCGATATTGGCCGTGACAATGACGTCAGGGTGGCCGCTTTCCAGTGCGTTCAGTTTGTTGTCGCGCAATTGTCGGGACAGTTCGGGTTGGGTGATCGAATAGGTGCCCGCCGAACCGCAACACAAATGGCTGTCGGGTACGGCCGTCAGGTTGAAACCGAGGCGACTCAGCATCGCTTCCACCGCGCCGCCGAGTTTTTGCGCGTGCTGCAAGGTGCAGGGGCAATGAAAGGCCAGGCGCTGGTCGCTGTGGACGCCGAGTGTTTCCAGGGGTTCGTCGCCCAGCACTTCCACCAGGTCCCTGGCGAGCGCGCTGACCCTTTTCGCCTTCTCGGCGTAGGCCGGATCGCGCTCCAGCAGATGGCCATAGTCCTTGATGAAAGCGCCACAGCCACTGGCGGTTTGCACGATGGCTTCGGCGCCGTTCTCGATACTCGGCCACCAGGCATCGATGTTGCGCCGTGCGCGGTCGAGTCCGGCAGCTTGCGCGTCGAGGTGATAATCCACGGCACCGCAGCAGCCCGCCTCACCGGACGAGGTGACACTGATGCCCAGTCGATCCAGGACCCGCGCAGCTGCCGCGTTGGTGTTCGGCGACAGGCTCGGTTGTACGCAGCCTTCGAGCATCAGCACCTGGCGCGCGTGGCGCGTGGCAGGGCGAGGCCTGGAGGGATAAACACGGCGAGGCAACTTGGCCTGCAACGTGTTGGGCAGTAGCACCCGGAAAAACTGACCGCTGCTGACCAGCGCCTTGAACAGTCCCGGGTTGGGCACAACACTGCGCAAACCTTCACGCAACAGGCGTTGGTCGATGGCGCGAGGCACCGCCGCATCGACCACTGCGCGGCCAATGTCGAGCAAGTTGTGATAATCGACACCGGAGGGGCAGGTGGTTTCGCAATTGCGGCAAGACAGGCAGCGGTCCAGGTGCTGCTGGGTTTTCTGCGTGACTTCGTTGCCTTCCAGCACTTGTTTGATCAGGTAGATGCGGCCCCGTGGCCCATCGAGTTCATCACCCAGTAATTGATAAGTCGGGCACGTGGCGTTGCAGAACCCGCAGTGCACACAGGTGCGCAGGATGCTTTCGGCTTCTTCGGCACGGGGCAGGTGCCGGGCGGTGTCGCTCAGGGTCGTCTGCATGGTTCAAAGCTCCGCGTACAGGCGTGCGGGGTTGAAGATGCCCCGTGGATCGAGTTGTTGTTTCAGGCTGCGGTGATAGCGCAACAACGCGGCAGGCAACGGCTGGAACGGGCTGTCGATCAGGCCATGGCTGTAGCAGGTGACGTGGCCGCCGACCTCTTCGACGACCTTGCGAATGAACGCCGCTTCAGCGTCGGACTTGAGCCAGCGCTGGGCGCCGCCCCAGTCGATCAATTGCCGGCCGGGCAGGGACAACCGAGCCGTGTTGTGCGGAACGGACAAGCGCCAGAGCGGCTGATCCTCGTCGAAGAAACTCAGGCGGTGTTCGTTGAGATCCGTCCAGTAAGCACTGTCCAACAGCTCGCCGCCCAACCGGTCATGGGCCGCCGCCACCGAGCCTTCGCCACCCTCCAGTCGCAGGTGCAGGCTCGTTCCGTCGTGGCACGCGGCGCTGATCGGCAGCGGTTGCTGACCCCATTCCGCGAGTCGCAGCAAGGCGCGATCGCTGTCCATTTCCAGGCTGATGCTCAGGCACTGGCGTGGTTTGGGCAGCACCTTGAGCGAGACTTCCGTGATCACGCCAAGGCAACCGAAGCTGCCAGCCATCAGGCGCGACAGGTCGTAGCCGGCGACGTTCTTCATCACTTCGCCGCCGAAGCGCAAGTGTTTGCCATGCCCGGTGATGACCCGCGTGCCGAGGACGAAGTCGCGCACCGAACCTGACCATGGCCGTCGCGGTCCCGACAGCCCGCAGGCGATCATCCCGCCCACCGTGGCGTCGTCACCAAAGGAGGGCGGTTCGCAGGGCAGCATTTGCTGCGCGTCGTGCAGCACTTCGGTCAATTCCGACAATGGCGTACCGCACCGGGCGGTGATCACCAGTTCGGTCGGGTCGTAGCTGACGATGCCGCGGTGCGCGCGGGTGTCGAGGACTTCACCCGCAACGATACGGCCCAGAAACGCCTTGCTGTTGGAACCCTGAATCCGCAGCGGCGTGGCGTTTTCCAGGGCCTGGTTGACCTGCTCCAGCAGCACGGCGCTGTCATCGATATCCCGTTCACTGCGCATCAGAAACGCTCCAGCTCAGGGAAGGGCAGCTGACCCATGTGCACGTGCATGGCGCCAAACTCGGCGCAGCGGTGCAGGGTCGGAATGTTCTTGCCCGGATTGAGCAAGCCACTCGGATCGAACGCGGCCTTGACGGCATGGAATACGGTCAGCTCATCGCTGTTGAACTGCGCGCACATCTGATTGATTTTCTCGCGGCCCACGCCGTGTTCACCGGTAATGCTGCCGCCGACTTTCACGCACAATTCGAGGATCTTGCCGCCCAGGGCTTCGGCGCGGTCGAGCTCGCCCGGTTGATTGGCGTCGAACAGAATCAGCGGGTGCATGTTGCCGTCACCGGCATGGAAAACGTTGGCGACGCGCAAGTCATACTCGGCGGAAAGCGCCGCAATCGCACGCAGCACACCGGGCAACTCGCGGCGCGGGATCGTGCCGTCCATGCAGTAGTAATCCGGCGAAAGGCGACCCACGGCCGGGAAGGCATTCTTGCGCCCGGCCCAGAAACGCACGCGCTCGGCTTCATCCCTGGCCTGACGCACTTCGGTGGCGCCCGCGTTTTCCAACACCTGGCGCACGCGGTCGCAGTCGTCGTGGACATCGGCTTCGACCCCGTCGAGTTCGCACAGCAGAATCGCTTCGGCGTCCACTGGGTAACCGGCGTGGATAAAGTCTTCGGCGGCGCGAATCGCCAGGTTGTCCATCATTTCCAGGCCACCGGGAATGATGCCGGCGGCGATGATGTCACCGACCGCGCGACCGGCTTTTTCGACGGAATCGAACGCCGCCAGCAGCACCTTCGCAGTCTGCGGTTTGGGCAGCAGTTTGACCGTGACTTCGGTGATCACCCCGAGCATGCCTTCGGAACCGGTGAACAGCGCCAGCAGGTCGAAGCCGGGCGAGTCGAGGGCATCGGAGCCCAACGTCAGGTGTTCGCCGTCGACGGTAAGGATGTCGACCTTGAGCAGGTTGTGCACGGTCAGACCGTATTTCAGGCAATGCACGCCGCCGGCGTTTTCAGCGACATTGCCGCCGATCGAACAGGCGATTTGCGAAGACGGGTCGGGCGCGTAGTACAGGCCGAACGGTGCCGCTGCCTGGGAAATCGCCAGGTTGCGTACACCCGGCTGGACCCGTGCGGTGCGGGCGGCGGGGTCGATGTGCAAAATGTTGTTGAAACGCGCCATCACCAGCAGCACGCCTTTTTCCAGCGGCAATGCGCCGCCGGACAAACCGGTGCCGGCGCCGCGGGCGACCACCGGGACCTGCAGCTCATGACAGAGCCGAAGCACGCCTTGCACCTCGTCGAGGTGGCGTGGCAACACCACCAGCAGGGGCGTGGTGCGATAAGCCGAGAGGCCGTCGCATTCGTAAGGTTTCAGCTCTTCCTGCTGATGCAGCACTTCCAGTTTCGGCAAGCGGGTTTGCAGAGCTCGCAGCAAGGCGGCCTTGTCGACGTCCGGTAGCACACCATCAACGCGTTCATCGTAGAGAATGTTCATAGTCGTTTTACGATACTCCGTTCGTGCATTGCCGGGGCAGCGGTCTGTTTGTTTGAGCGTTTGGGTGAATATCCGTTTCTGCGGTAACGGCTGCTTATGGTTCTGCTCTTACGGCGGGTTAATTGGAAAAGCGCCAAGTAACCAAGCGCTTTTGCCCCTTTCGTTCGGTGCCTCGCTAATGCTCGGCATGCCCGCGCTCCGGTCCTGCTCTGTGGGCCCGCCGCCATCGGCCATCCATGGCCGGGGGCGGCTACCGCAAAAGCACCGCGAGGCGGCCTTCGGACCGACCTGGCTCTTGCAGCGTACACATTTCCCCTGTGGGAGCTAGCCTGCTAGCGATAGTCGTTAACGATAACGCGTGCTGTCTGAATGTACACGGTGTCTGGACTTCCATCGCTAGCAGGCTAGCTCCCACAGGGGATTTTTGGCGGGCATGACATTGGTGCTATCCCGATGGCGGCGGGCCCACGGAGCAGGACCGGAGCGAGGGAATGGCGAGCCAGGGCGAGCCACCGTACGTCAGGGGCGCAGGCGCTTGGTTACTTGGCGCTTCTCCAAGTAACCCGCCGTAAGGGCGGAACCAATAGCCGCCGTTACCAAAAAAACGGATATGCCCCCAAGCGCCTGCACCCAAAACCCAGGCAAACTGCATCCGCTTAATGCCCACCCACAACCATCTGCGTAAACGGCGACACATAAGCCTGCAACGTCACCAACCCACCCACCAGAATCGCCAGAATGATGGAATGGAAGAACACATAACGCAGAATCTCCCCTTCATGGCCGTACCAACGCGTGGCGGTCGAGGCCACCACGATCGACTGCGCATCAACCATCTTGCCCATGACCCCACCGGAACTGTTGGCCGCCGCCATCAACACCGGACTAAGACCCAGTTGCTCGGCAGTCACTTTCTGCAAGCCGCCGAACAGCACGTTGGACGCCGTGTCCGAACCCGTCAGCGCCACGCCGAGCCAGCCGAGCAGGGTGCCGAACATGGGGTAGAAAATCCCCGTCGCCGCGAACGCCAGGCCCATGGTGGCGTCCAGTCCCGAATAGCGGGTGAGGAAGCCCAGGGCGAGCATCGCCACAATGGTGATCAGCGAATAACGCACGACCCAGATGGTTCGCAGGTACTGCTTGATCAGTTGCGGGATGGAATAGCCCATCAGCAGCCCGCCCAGGATCGCCGCCAGCAAGATGCCGCTGCCGGTGCTGGTCAACCAGGTGAATTTGTAGACCGCGTCTTCGGTTTTAGGCGCAGGCACCACCGGCGGGACTTTTTCGATTTGCTGGTGGATCGTGCCGAAGGTGATGACCGGAGCAAAGATCGGGTTCGCTTCGCGCAGCGGTTTGCCTTGAGGGTCGAGCTTGGCGGAGTGTGTGACCGGATCGATCGCCGGACGGGTATCGAACATGTTTTTGAAGCCTTGGGTGCCCCAGGCGAAAACGAACACCGTGAGGATGATCCACGGCATCCACGCGCGCATGACAGCAGGCTTGGCGTCGCTGGCAAAGGTCGTACTGGCGACGGGTTTTTCGTCATGCTCGTCGGCGATTCTGGAATTATCGACACGCCCGGACAGCGCAGCGGAGGTGTGCACCGTCGCGGGTTTCCACACCCGGAGAAAACCGGTCAGGCAGGCCATGGAAATCAGCGCGGCAACCACGTCCACCAGCATTGGCCCGTGGTAGTTGGACACCAGGAATTGCGGCACGGCGAAACTGACGCCGGCCACCAGGATGGCCGGCCAGATTTCCAGCATCTTGCGCCAGCCGGCGAAGGCCCAGATCAACCAGAACGGCACGATCACCGAGAAAAACGGCAATTGCCGCCCGACCATCATCGACAGCTCCATTTCATCCAGCCCGGTGACCTTGGCCAGCGTAATGATCGGCGTACCCAGCGCGCCAAAGGCCACGGGCGCGGTGTTGGCGATCAATGCCAGGCCGGACGCGGCCAGCGGCGAGAAGCCCAGACCGATCAGAATCGCCCCGGTCACCGCCACCGGTGTACCGAAACCGGCAGCGCCTTCGAAAAAGGCGCCGAAGCAGAAGGCAATCAGCAACAACTGCAGGCGTCGATCATCGGTGATGCGCGCCAGCGAGTCTTGCAGCACTTTGAACGAGCCGTTCTCGGTGGTCAGGCGGTGCAGGAAGATGATGTTAAGCACAATCCAGCCAATTGGCAGCAAACCGTTGGCGGCGCCATACAGGGCGGCCGAGCCTGCCATGTTCGCCGGCATGCCGAAGGCGAAGATCGCGATGACCAGGGCGGAGGCGAGGGCGAGCAATGCCGCCAAATGTGCTTTGATGTGGAAGAACGCCAGGGCTGCCAGCATCACCACGACCGGCACTGCTGCCATGATGGTTGAAATGACCGGGTTGCCGAACGGATCGTAGATTTGCTGCCAGACCATGTTCCACCTCTGCTTTTTATTGTTGGGAGTGCAGACCCCGAGGGGGCGGTGGCTTGTAGTATAGGTGGCATTGCGCCGCTGTCTTGCACCCTTGTACACCAGGCCTTTCAGCGGTTTTTTGAACTAAAAATAGGGACTGCGGTACGCGTTGACCGACTTAACTACCCGGAGGAACGCAACAATGACTGAACGCCATTTGCGCCACACGGAAACGCTGTCGAACGGATGCAGCATCGAGGTCAAGGCCGAGATCCTGCGGGACGGTTCGTTGGGAATGTTCATAGGTGTCTACCGACCTGATGGCTCGGCCATTGAGGAGAACGACCATCCCGCGCTGCATTTTCTCGACATGGAGGCCGCGATGGAATGGGGGATCGAGAAAGCCAAGGACATCGGCAACGGGCAGAGGACGTTGTAGGGCCTGGCGTTGGATCAGCGGTAAGGCCATCGCGGGCAAGCCCGCTCCCACAGGGGCATACGGTCAAATGTGGAAGCGGGCTTGCTCGCGAAGCTTTTAGTGCTTGAACATCACATGCCGCACAACGGTGTAGTCCTCCAGCCCGTACATCGACATGTCCTTCCCGTAGCCGGACAATTTCTGACCGCCATGGGGCATTTCGCTGACCAGCATGAAGTGCGTGTTCACCCAGGTGCAGCCGTACTGCAAGCGCGCCGACAGGCGATGCGCGCGACCGACGTCGGCGGTCCACACCGACGACGCCAGGCCGTAGTCCGAATCATTGGCCCAGCCCAGCACCTGCGCTTCATCGGCGAACTTGGTCACTGACACCACCGGCCCGAACACCTCGCGACGGACGATTTCGTCGTCCTGCAGCGCGTCGGCCAGCACCGTCGGTTCAAAGAAGAAACCATTGCCTTCAACCGCCTTGCCGCCGGTGATCAAACGGATGTGCGATTGCGCCAAGGCACGTTCGACAAAACCGGCCACCCGGTCGCGGTGCTGCGCGGTGATCAGCGGCCCCAGTTCGGTCGACGGGTCATCCTGCAGGCCGTACTTGATGCTGCTGACCGCCGCGCCGAGCTTCTCGACGAATCTGTCGTAGATGCCTTCCTGCGCATAGATGCGGCAGGCCGCGGTGCAGTCCTGCCCGGCGTTGTAGAAACCGAAGGTGCGAATGCCTTCCACGGCGGCGTCGATATCGGCGTCGTCGAAGATGATCACCGGGGCCTTGCCGCCCAGTTCCATGTGCATGCGTTTGACGCTGTCGGCGGTGCTGGAAATGATGTTCGAACCGGTGGCGATCGAGCCCGTCAGCGACACCATGCGCACTTTCGGGTGAGTGACCAATGGGCTGCCGACGGAAGGACCACGGCCGAACACCAGGTTGAGTACGCCGGCCGGGAAGATTTCCGACGCCAGTTGCGCCAGGCGCAGGGCGGTCAGCGGGGTTTGTTCCGACGGCTTGAGCACCACGGTATTACCGGCGGCGAGGGCTGGGGCGATTTTCCAGGCGACCATCATCAGCGGGTAGTTCCACGGCGCGATGGAGGCGATCACGCCCACCGGATCGCGGCGGATCATCGAGGTGTGGCCGGCCAGGTATTCACCGCCGGCCGAGCCGCTCATGCAACGGCTGGCGCCGGCGAAGAAACGGAACACGTCGGCAATCGCCTGGATCTCGTCGTTCAACGCGGCGCTGTAGGGTTTGCCGCAGTTGTCGGATTCGAGTTTGGCCAGCTCTTCGCCGTGGGCTTCGATGGCGTCGGCGAGTTTGAGCAGCAGCAGCGAGCGCTCCTTGGGCGGAGTCTGCGACCAGCTGTCGAACGCGGCGTCGGCGGCGCGCACCGCGGCATCGACCTGGGCTTCGCTGGCTTCGTTGATTTCCACCAGCACGCGACCGAGGGCCGGGTTGAACACCGGTTGGGCGGGGCCTTCGCCGTCGAGCAGTTGGCCGTTGATCAAGAGTTGGGTTTGCATGGCGTTGTCCTCTTCGAATCTATTGTTTTTCTGTCGGAACCGAATCCGTTCGGGAGCGGGCAAGCCCGTTCCCACAGGATCCGGTTCCTTTCGGGGCAGTCGTTGTCAGATCGTCGATCGATTGATCGAAGCACCGGACAGGTCAGCATCCTTAACCTGCGGTTTCGAAAACTTCCACGCATCCCCCGCGGGCGCCGTGCCTTTGTCGTACGGCTTGCCCAGCAGCATGTAAACCAGCCCAGCGCCCATTACCACCAGCGTGGTCAGGATCATCGAAAAGTTGATGTACCACGGCGCATCCGGCGAGCGCGGCCAGACCATGTTGACGATGGCGCAGACGCCATAAATCAACGCAGCGAGGTTCACCCACACGCCCCACGCACCCAGCGTGAACTGCCCGTTCGGGCGCCAGCCCTTGGCGCGGGCGATCAACGCGGCGACGACGATCAGCTGGAAGGCCACGTAGATACCAATCGCCGCGAATCCGACGATGGTCGCCACGGCATCAGCCATGAACATGCCCAGGCAGACAATCGCCGCTGGCACCAGGCCGCTGATCAGCAACGCGAACGACGGTACATGGTTGCCCGAGAGGCGTTTGAGCAGCGAGCTACCGATGATCATTTCGTCACGGGCATAGGCGAACAGCAGACGACTGGCCGCCGCTTGCAGGCTCAGCACGCAAGAGATGAACGACACCATCACCACCGCCATCACCAGTCGCGAACCTACCGGACCGAAAGCATTGGCGAGGATGGTGGCCACTGGGTCAGTGTCTTCACCGGCCAGGACCTTGGCCATGTCCGGCACCGAGAGAATCAGCGCCAGGCAGGCGAACATCGCCGCCGCGCCACCGATGTAAATGGTCATGCGCATCGCCTTCGGAATGCGCTTGCCCGGGTTCGGGGTTTCTTCGGCGACATCGCCGCAGGCCTCGAAGCCGTAGTACTGGAACAGACCCGCCAACGAGGCCGCGAGGAACGCCGGCAAGTACGAGCCGTTGACCTCAAGGTTGAAGGTGTCGAACAGCACGCTGAATGGCTGATGACGCTCGAAGATCAGCAGGTAGCCGCCGACCAGAATCGCCCCGACCAGCTCGCAGAGAAAGCCGAACATCGCCACCCGCGCCAGCAGTTTGGTGCCCACCAGGTTGAGGGCGGTCGAGAGCAGGATGATCGTCAGGGCAATGTAGATGTTGGCTTCGGGACCGGGATTGAAACCCAGCATGATCGCCAGGTACGGCCCGGCACCCACGGCGACGCCAGCGATGGTGGCGCACAACGCCCAGGCATACACCCAGCCGACCATCCACGCCCAGCGCTTGCCCACCAGGCGACGGGCCCACGGATAGACACCCCCGGAAATCGGGAACTGCGAGACGATTTCACCGAAGATCAGGCACACCAGCAATTGCCCGGCGCCGATCAGCAGGTAGGACCAGAACATCGGCGGGCCGCCGGCGGCCAGGCACAAACCGAACAGGGTGTAGACGCCGACGACCGGCGACAGGTAGGTAAAGCCCAGGGAGAAGTTCTCCCACAGGCTCATGCTGCGGTTGAAGTCCGAACTGTAGCCGAGGGCGCGGAGTTGTTCCGCGTCCTGATCGGCGCTGACGCTTGCACGCGTGTTGGATGAGCCACTCATTTTATTTCCTCATTATCAATGGCAGGTGTTTGCTGGGTTGGCCGGTTGGCCGGCCGATGTTCTTGTCGATCTTTTTGTTGTATGGGGGTCTCACGGACACCTCGAACCTGTGGGAGCCATAGCGACCTCAAGACCGCCATCGCCAGCAGGCTGGCTCCCACAGGGGATCGCGTCAGGCTTTGGTTTCGTCGTCGTACTGCGACAGCCATTCAACGGCAGCATCGCGATAACGGCTGAAACCCTTGTAATCAACCAATTGCTGATTCAAGTCCCGCAGCACTCGGTGCATGCGTCGGGCCCACGCCGGGTTGGTCGCGATGTCTTCGAGGCTGAGCAGGTACGTGCGGATCGGAAAGACGATGGCGTTACTGCGCGGCAGGCGATGCAGCGGTTGCAACTCGATGCGCAGGTAAACCAGTTTTCCGGCGTTTTCTGCGGTGACGATGGTCCGGTCCGGTGCCCATTCCGGCAGGCTTTCGGCCGAGACTTCGAGGCGCGGGTTAACGGTCAGTGACCAGTTCAGGCGACGCACCGGATGGCCAGTGCGCAGGCGCAGCAGGAACTTCAAGGCGCGGTCGAGCATGCCGATTTCCTTGACCAGCGGCACCGGCCCGTGGAACTCCTCCCAGCTCATGCCGAGGTTGAAACGCAGCGAGTAATCCGCGCGCTGGGTGGCGATCCCCGCGCCCCAGTACAGCGTGCCGTCGCGTTCTTCCTGCAACACCCAATCGCCCTGGGCCTGGCGGGTCACGTACTCCATCGGCTCGTAGGGCAGGGTGGCCGGGTCGCCGAAGGTGAAATGGTCGTCGATGTCCAGCAGGCGGTTGGTCCAGTGCCACTGCCGACCTTCACGCGCCAGGCTGAAGTACTGCGGATAGTCCCGGGCGTAGGACTCCATGATCAGCTCCAGCAAATCCCATTGCGCTTCCATCATGTGCGGCGCCGAGACGTAGTGCATGCCCGGATCTTTCTCAAGGGTGATCGCGCGGTCCCGGCATTCGCTGATGTAGTGTTCGTCGATATCGAATGCGGCGCGAAACGCACCGTCGCCCACCGACACATGCGGTTCGAGGTTCATCGAATACATGTAGTCGTCATCGGGGAACGGGAAGGGCGCGCGGGCGATGGTTTCCGGGCTGTTGGCGAAGGTGTAGTCGTCGCGATAGGTTTCGTCGGGATTGAATTGGATATTCATTTTGTTCTCCGTCGATCAGAGGTCGATGACCAGGCGATTGCACTTGGCGCGGGATACGCAGGGCATGATTTTCTTGCGGCCGACCTTGTCTTCGTCGGACAGCCAGTCATCGCTGTGCAGCAGTTCGCCGTCGAGTTCCAGCACTGAGGTTTCGCAATGCCCGCAGGCACCGCCGCGACACAGGTACGGCATGCTGTAGCCGGCGGCTTCGACCGCTTCGAGCATGGTCTGGTCGGGCGAGACTTCAATCGTTGCGCCGCTGCGGCCGAGGGTGAAACTGAAGGCTTCGCCGCCGCTGCTCTGTTCGAGGAAACGCTCGAAGTGCACGTGACTGTCAGTCCAGCCAAGGTCGCGGGCGCAGGCCAGCGTGGCATCGATCATGCTGTCCGGGCCGCACACATAGACGTGACTGCCCAACGGGCGGTCGGCGAGCACCCGGCCGATCTCCATGCGCGATTCAATGCCTTTGCGGTACAGGTGAACCTGCTCGCCGTAAGTGGCCTGCAACTCCTGGCCGAGCTGCGCATGTTCTGCACCGCGCACCGCGTAATGCAGCTCGAACGGCACTTTGCTCAGGCGCAGTTCTTCCAGCTGGGAAATCACCGGCGTGATGCCGACGCCACCAGCGATGAACAGGTGCAGGCGTGCCTGTTTGATCAGCGGGAACAGGTTGACCGGCGGGGTGACCTCGATCAGATCACCTTCACTGACGTTGTCATGCAGCGACGCCGAGCCACCGCGCCCGGCGTCCACCCGGCGCACGGCAATCTGATAACTGCTGGTGTCGTACGGCGAACTCAGCAGCGAATACGGGTTGCGCAAGGTGTTCTGCTGATGGGCGATCAGCACCACGACGTGGCTGCCGCCGGAGAAGGCCGGCAAGTGCGCGCCGGTCGGCGACACCAGGGTGAAGCGCTTGATTTCCGGGGTCACCGCTTCGATCCGGGCGACGCGCAGGTTCAACGTGCCATTGTTCTGGCTCATGTGTCGAGCTCCTCGGCTTCGGGCAATTCACCCGGGACTTCAGCATCGGCCTTGACCGCCTGAAAGGCCGCCAACCGCCGGGAATAGTGATCGCGCACCACCAGCGTCAGGCCACAGCCGGGGCAGTCATAGACGCGTTGGGTCACGTTTTCGGTGTAGGTGTCGCAATGCACGCACCAGACGCGGCGAACCAGCGTGCCGGAGTGCTCGCGCAGCACTTCGTCGCGGTTCATGTCGAAATGCGTGGCCACTTGCATGGCGCTGCCGAGGAAACTTTCCGAACCGGCGAGATAGAGGCGGGTGCCCATGCGCGCTTCGCCGAGCAGGGTTTTCAGCGCGTCGATCAACGACTGGTTGGTTGCATGCACATGCAGTGGGTGCTCGGGGTGCTGCTGCAACTGCGTGAGGAAGTCCTGGCCGGAAAAGGATTCCAGGGAGTAGAGCAAGGTAATCGGCCGGTCCAGGCCAGCCATTTCTTCCAGTAAGCGCAACATGGCGCGACCGCCGCTGCCTTGCCCGGCAATGATGTGCCGGATACCTCCCGGCAGCGGTTGCAACCGGTCATAGACCGGTCGGCTTTTGATCCCGGTGATCAACATTCTTATTATTCCTCCTGGCTACCGGCGCGGCTAGATGAAAGCCGGCCCTGATGCAAAGCCCAACAATGGTGGGTTGCAGGTAGCAGGAGCACAGGTCGTGCCAGTTATTCAAGCTATTGAAAATAAAGGATTTGTTTGATTTCAGGGCGTGAGGGACAGGCAAAAGTAACCAGGTATGTATGCGTTTTTGCAGCGGTTAGGTGTCATCCGGAACAACACGCAACCCTGTAGGAGCGGCGTGCTCACTGACATTGCGGGTTTCAGTCGCGCTGGAGCTTGCGAATCAACGTCCCGATGTCGATCCCCAGGTGCACCGCCGCTTTACGTTTGCTGCCGCACACATGCACGGCCCTGAGAATGACCTGGCGTTCGAAATGCTGAACCTGCAGCTTGAGGTTTTGCTCCGTCTCCTCTTCGTCGGCCATCACTGGTTTTGCCCGCTCCTGAGGGCGCACCGGGTCGAGCAGTTCGGCCGGCAGATGATGCTCCTGGGCTTCATCGTCAGCGAGCACCGCCAGCCGTTCGAAGATGTTCACCAGTTCGCGGATGTTGCCAGGGTAGTCGTAACCCAACAGCCGCTTGCGGCAACCGGCGGACAGGCTCAGTGACGGCTCGCGGTCACCATTGATGCGACTCAGCAGGATGTCGATGAGGAACGGCAAGTCATCCCGGTGCTGGCGCAGCGGCGGAATTTCTACCGGCAGGACCGCCAGGCGATAGTAGAGGTCGGCGCGAAACTCACCGATGCTCACCAAGTGACGCAAGTCTTTGTTGGTGGCGGCAATGACCTGCACCTGCACCGTTTTGCTCAACGGTGATCCGACCGACTGGATGGTGCTGTCTTCAAGAAACTTCAGCAGTTTGGCCTGCACGTGCAACGGGATTTCACCGATCTCGTCAAGGAACAGCGTCCCGCCCGAAGCGGCCTCGATATAACCTTGCTTGCCACCCTGCAACGCGCCAGTGAAGGCGCCGCGTTCGTAGCCGAACATCTCCGATTCGAACAGGCTCTCCGGGATGCTCCCGCAGTTGACGTGAATGAATGGCCGATCACCCCAACCGGCGGCGCGGTGGATGTGCCGTGCGATGGCGGTCTTGCCGACGCCCGGTTCGCCCAGCAGCAGCAACCGCGCACGCCGCCGGAATGCGCGCACGCCGGTATCGGCGATGCTCGAGAGCTGCGGCGACAAATGCAATGCGTTGTCCTGTGGATCGCGCAGGCCCTGGGTTTCCACCGGCCGGTTGCCCAACGAGGCGCGACGCTGCGGCTGGCTGCCGTCGAAGTCTTTCTGGGTCAGCATCCTGAACGGTTTTTCGTAGGCCCCGGTGGGAATGGCGTGGGTGCTGCTGAGCAGCACCCGACCTTCCCGCGAACGGGTAAGCGCGCTATTGCCGCCGCGATTCAGCGCCGCCTGAAAATCGTCGTAATTCAGCGCCGAGCGTTGGTAAAACTCACTGTCGGACAAACCGCTGGCTTGCTGGCGGGACACCCGGTTGACCCGCTCGGCGGCGAGGTTGAGAAAGCGCACCCGGCCTTCACCGTCCGTCACGATCAGCGCGTCACTGAAGCTGTCGAGCAAGGCGTGCAGTGCGGGAGTCTCCAGCAAGGCGCCCAGCACTTCACTGCTGACGTTGACCGAAGAGCGCATGCCCATTTGCAGCGTGGGTGGCAGGTTCTTGTCTTTCATGGGTGCAACTCTTCGGCACGGCGCAGGCCCTGACTTTCGCGAAGCACCGCCACCCGCCAGGCCACGCCTTCACGAATCAGGATGCGCGAGCAATGCACATTGAAATTCAGCTGGCGTCCGCTCAAGTCGGGCAGGGGCAGGCTGTGCCAGGTGCGTTCGGGCAGGGCGTTGTCCAGCAGCAGCCGAGCGATGCCGTCGCCATGGGTGATGCCAAAGGTTTCTTCGAACGCTGCGTTGCGCCATTGCGGTTGCAAGTGCTCATCGATCACCAGCACCGCGTCAGGCACCGCATCGAACACCCGGCGCAAGGCGTCGATGCGCTGCTCGGCGTCGTGCTGCATGCGCAGTTCCTGACTGACATCGCGAATGCTGCCCCACATGCGCAACAGATGGCCGTTGACGATGGTCGCGCGCACATCATTCTCGACATAGGCCGGCGAACCGTCGTGCCGGCGATCCACCGACAGCGCGCAGTCCACGTGGAAACCGGCTTCGATCAGGCGCCGCACAAACTCTTCGTTGGCCGGGCTGCGCGGCCAGTACAGGCGCACCGGTTGCTGGTTGAAATCGACATCCGAAGGCATTTCATACACGTCGGCCATGGCGCGATTGCACAGTCGCCAATGGGAGTCGTTTTCGAACACCTGGCGCACGATTTCGTCGGGCGAGGTGTTGATGTCCACCGCCTCGGCGAACTCGATGCACCAGTACGCGACCTTGGCGCTTTGCAGCATCTGGCTCATGACTTCATTGGCGTTGTGCATTTCCCGCAATCGATGACCCAGTGCGCCGAGAGGGATTTTCAGTAGATGCAGGCGCGCCGGGTGCAACGAGCGCCATTCGAGCAATCCGCAAGCGACCACGGGCAGCAAGCCGCCGTTGTGGCGAATCAGGGTCAGTTCCAGGCTGTGCACTTGCTCATCGGCGGGCGGATTGGCAAACAACGACTGCACGGCACGCAACGATTCGACACTGAAGATGCGCTCGATCGGCTGGTTCAGCAGCGCTTCGGGGTCATAGCCCAGTTGATCGCTCAGGCTGGGGGACAGGCTGATCAGTTGCCCGTCAGCGCTGAGGGTGCTGGTCAGCGGCGGCGCCTTGTTGGTCAGTAAATTCAGGATATCCATCGATGGATCGGCTCGATTTGGCTAATGGGGCCTGGCTGAAATCACTCAGGCAGTCAAAGCGGGGCATATCGCATGCCAACTGGAAGGCGCGACGAACAGGGGAGCACAAGGGCAGGCGAGTCGTTGAGTGCTGCGATAATGCAACGAAACAGGCATTTATGCAGCACTCACGTTGAGCGTAGTCGGGAGGCGGGAGGTGGTTGGGTCAATCCGATCGGTGACCCCGATCGTTGTCAGGCCTTGCTGGCCGCCAGATAAGCACCGAGGCGGCTGCCCATTTCTTCGCCCAGGGCCTGCAAACCGCTCATCGGACGAACCATGACTTCGAATTCGACGATTTTGCCTTGCTCGTCGAAGCGGATCATGTCGATGCCCTTGAGCGCTTTTCCGCCGACCTTGGCGCTGAATTCGAGGACGACATTCAAGCCGTCCGCAGTCGCCAATTCGCGGTGGTAGGTGAAATCTTCAAAGACGTTAAACACCGTGGTCAGAATCATCGTGACCACCTGGGCGCCCGGGTACGGTGTGTGCGCCATCGGTGAGCGGAACACCGCGTTCGGGTCCAGCAAGGCGGGCAGGGCTTGCAGGTCACCCTCGCGGATCATGGCGTGCCATTGATTCAAGGAGGCAGCTGCGTTGGGGTGCAGTTTCAGTCCGGACATCTTCAACTCCTGTTTTGTTGTTGTTCTGAAAGCATTGCCAGCGACTGTATCTCAATGGGTCTGAAGCGCTGCTTATGGCGCAGTATTCAAGCGGTCGATGGCTGGCCCTCGTGGGTGGCCAGATAGAGTTGGCGGTAAGCGGCCACCAGCTGTTCCTGGCTGAAGGCGAGGTTGCGCCCGCTCGGATTGGGCAGCACCCACACCGTAGCAGTGCCAAACGTCGTTGGTTGCAGGCCCCAGGCAATTTCTCGTTGGCGGGATAACGCGCAATACGCCGCTTTACCGAGAAACGCTACGAAGCGTGGCGCATGGCGTGCGATTTTCTGTTCGAAATTCGCAGCGGCGGCGGTGAATTCATCCACCGAGAGCTGATCCGCTCGCGCCGTCGGCCGATCCACCACGGCGGTCAAGCCACACTGATACTGCAAAAGCTGCCGGTCGTTTTCCGGACGTACTTCCTCAGGCGTGAAGCCGGCAAGGTGCAGCGTGCGCCAGAAGCGGTTGCCCCTGCCGGCAAAGTGATACCCTTGGGCCGCGGCCATCATGCCCGGGTTGATCCCGCAAAAAATCACCGCCAGATGATCGGCCAGAATGTCTTCGAGTCCTTCACTCACTTAAAAAACCTCAACCGCACATCACGTTGACCGCGTTGCGTGCCAGTTCCGTCAACTCATCGCGGGATTTGCCTGCCCGCGCCCGAATCGAAATGCTGTGCAGCAACGATGACGCGAGGACGGCGAGGGCGGCCGGGTCGACATCCTTGTTCAACTCACCCTTGTCGATGGCTGCCCGCAGCCGCGTTTCCAGATCGGCATCCAGACGGCTGAGCCGTTCCGACAACACCTCGCGAATTTCCGGGTCTTCGACCGCCTCAGTGGTCGCCGTGCCAATCGCAAAGCAGCCACGGGGCTGGCCGTCACCCGAGAAGTAGATCGCCAACTGCCCTTCATAGAACTGCGTCAACGCCTGGCGCAGTGTCAGCTCATCGTCCGTCAGCGCCGCTTGCATGGCCGCCGCAGCAAATTCCCAGTACTGCTCAAGCGCTTTTATATAGAGCGCGTGCTTGTCGCCGAATGCGGCGTAGAGGCTCGGGCGATTCATGCCCGCTGCCGTGGCAATGCTGTCCAGCGAGGCGCCGGAATAGCCGGTGCTCCAGAAAACTCCCAGCGCCTGCTGCAACGCTGTCTGCGGGTCATAGGCGCGAGGGCGGCCGCGGCCTTTTCCTTCGGTGGTTTTATTTTGTGCCATGTCGTACAAAATCCTTGAATGGAGATTTCGGTGGGGATATTCTTACACCATCGCACAAAATTAAGGAACCAGAAATTCCTTGGTTGCAGGTTTGTTGTAGCGGAGCTCGAACGGGGTGAAGCGGCTACGAAACAGGTGCGGCGGAGCGATCCTCCTTTTTGCGCACGGTAAGGCTGTTTTTAGTGGGTATTAGCCCGATTTCCCGGTTAGAGGTGCATCCGATCATGACCAGACAATTCGATATTCCAGCCACACAGACCTTCGAGCACCCAGGGCCGGCCCATCCAGACGCGCCCAGGAAACCGCTCAAGGACAAACTGCGGCCACTGCTGATGGTAGGCGTTCCGGTGCTTTTCGCGGCATACGGGTACGTGCACTACCTGGCGGGGGTTCCGTTTGTTTCTACTGATAACGCTTACGCCCGGGTGGCAAAAGCGTCGATCAATGCACGCATCTCAGGGCAAGTGGTCGACATCGCAGTCGAGGATAACCAGCTCGTTCACAAGGGCCAGGTCCTGTTCCGCATCGACCCGAAACCGTTGCAGATCGCGGTTGACCGCGCAGAAGCACAGCTGAGCGTGGCACGGTTGCGCATCGACGGGCTCAAGGCCAGCTATCGCCAGCAACAGGCTGAGCTGCAATCGGCCAGAGAGTCGGCAAATTTCGATCAGAAAGAGTTCGCCCGCAAGAAGGCGCTGGTGGCTTCCGACTTTGTCTCGCGTGCGGTTTACGAGCGTGCGGACACCGACCTTAAAGTCGCACGGCAACGCATTGCGTCCATCGAACAGCAGATCGCCAACACGGTCGTTGCGTTGAACGGCAATCCCGACATCGTCGCCGATAGCCACCCGACGGTACGCGAAGCCAGGGCCCAGCTCGACGAGGCGCAGCTTTACCTCTCGTATGCCACGGTGTACGCACCGGACGATGGCATCGTCGCCAAGGTCGACGATTTGCAGGTCGGCAACTACGTCAACAACGGCGCGCCTGCCTTTGCGCTGCTGTCCGAGCGCGAGATCTGGATCGAGGCCAACTTCCGTGAAACGGAGGTGACGCACATGCGCCCCGGCCAGGCAGCGACCATTCGCATCGACACCTATCCCGATCACGTTTTCAAAGCCCACGTGACCAGCATGAGCCCTGGTGCCGGATCGGACTTCGCCTTGCTGCCGCCGGAAAACGCGACCGGCAACTGGGTCAAGGTGGTGCAGCGGGTGCCGGTTCGTCTTGAACTCGACGAAATGAGTCCGGCGCTGCCGCTGTACTCGGGCACCAGCGCCACGGTCAAGGTCGACACCGGATACCGCACACCGTGGTGGCATCCACTCAAGGCGCTGTTGTCCGCAGGTGCCGAGTCATGAACGCCCCAGCGGGAGAGGGCGCCCGTGCGTTGAGGTTCGTCGCGCTGCTGGCGACTTACATGCAGTCGGCGAACCTGCCTGTTCCGAACGCGGTACTCCGGTTGATTCAGGGCAGCCTGTCGATGACCGACGATCAGGCCGGCTGGATCTTCACCTCGTACCTCGCGGCGAGCGCTATCACTATGCCGTTCGCGCAGTGGCTTGCTGCGCGTCATGGCTTGAAGCGGGTGTATCAGGCAGCGCTGGCGTTTTTCGTGCTCGGTCTGGTGCTGGGAACGATGGCAACGACTCCGCTGGCATTCATCGGTGCGCGGATCATGCAGGGCCTGGCGAGTGGCGTGCTCGCGCCGTTGTCGATGGCGATTGCCCTGGAGACGCTGCCTGCCGAAAAGCGTGCGAAGTTTGGCGCAACCTGGACGGCCATCGTGCTGTTCGGCATCGTCAGCGGCCCGAGCATCGGCGGCTGGGTTGGCGAGCATTACGGCTGGCGGCCGATCTTCTACATCAGCCTGCCGCTGGCGGCGTACATCTTCCTGGTGATGGCGCTGTGGCTCAAGGAGAAGAAAGCCGAGAAAGCGCCGGCGTTCGACTTCTTCGGCTTTGGCACTTTCACGCTGGGGTTGATCAGCCTGCAAATGCTGCTCGATCGCGGTGAGCGCCTGGACTGGTTTGCCTCCACCGAGATCTGGCTGGAAGCATTGGGCTGTGCGTTGGGGCTGTACCTGTTCGCGGTGCATGTACTGACGGCGAAGGTGCATTTCCTCAATAAGCGTTTGTTCGATGATCGCAACTTCGTGCTGTCGACGATCATCTTCTTCGCCGTCGGTTTTGTGCTGTTGTCGACCATGGCCCTGACCTCGCCGATGCTCGATGAAATTCTCGGCTACCCGCCGGACACGACGGGCTCGTTGACGATCCCGCGTGGCATCGGGCTGGTCGGTGCGTTTGTGCTGATGAACCGTGTTCCCGAGCGTTTCGACCGCCGCTGGTTCGTCGCGGCCGGGGTGGCCGTGGTGATTTACGCCAACTGGCTGATGCTCGGCTATTCGCCGTTGATGGATTGGTCGCCCGTGGCAGTGGCAGGCGCGATCCAGGGGATCGGCATTGGCGTCCTGATGCCGTCGCTGACCAAGGTCGCGTTCAGCACGCTCGATCCCGCGCTGCGCCCGGAAGGCACCGGCCTGTTCAATCTGTCGCGGGTCTACGGCAGCACCCTCGGCGTGGCGATCGTGCAGCTGTTTTTCTTCAACAACACGCAAGCGATGCACATGGCGCTGGTGAGCAATCTGACGCCGTATCACGCCGCTGTGCCAACGTCCCTGCAAGCGCTGGAGGGGCTCAACGAAATGATCACCGGCCAGGCGGCTTTTATTGCTGTGGTCGACCAGTTCAAGATTTTGCTGGTGGCGATGCTGGTGGTCAGTCCACTGGTTGTCTTTCTTCGCAAGCCCGTTCCGACCAACTAGTTTACGTGGAGTTTGCCCAATGAAATCCCATGCACGCTTCATCAATGGACCTCAGTTCAAAAACACCTTCGGTGCGATGGCGGCGTTGGTATTCCTGACTGCCTGTACCGTGGGTCCTGATTATCAGATGCAACCACCGAGCACGTCGCAGCACTACGATCAACAGGCCGAGCAGCGCCTCGGCCAGAACGGTGATAAACGCATCCAGCCGGGTCGTAAAGTGAACGGTGACTGGTGGAGCGCTTTTCAATCGCCGAAGCTCGACAAGGTGGTTCGTCGTGCCATTGACGGCAACCTTGAGCTCGTCGCGGCGGACGCCACGATCCGGCAAGCGGCGTCCTCGGTGGCGGCGGCGGAAGGCGCGCTGTATCCGCAGGTCGATTTTGGCGCCCAGGCCGGCCGGCAACGGGTGCACACCGCCAAAGAACCGTCCGTGTCCAACTTCTATGCGATCGGACCCCGGGTCGGTTTCGACCTTGATGCGTTCGGTGGCAACAAGCGTCTGGTCGAACAGCAGCAAGCGTTTACCGATCTGCAGAAGCATCGCTACGAAGCGGCGTACCTGACGTTGACCGGCAGTGTCGCCAGTCAGGCGTTGCTGGTGGCTTCGGCCAATGCGCAGATGCAGGCCGTCGAGAAACTGCTGGCCAACGACACAAAGAACCTCGAGCTGGTGCGCCTGGCCCACGCCAACGGCACCACCACGCAGATCGATGTCTCGCTGGCTGAAACGCGGCTCGCGCAGGACCGTACGCTGTTGCCACCCCTCGCGCAGCAGCGCGATTCGGCACGTCATGCGTTGTCGATTCTGACCGGCAAAGGCCCGGGCGACTGGAGCGCGCCGGACTTCGACCTGGCCGAGTTTGTCTTGCCGGCCAACGTACCCGTCAGCGTGCCTTCGGAAATGGCCCACGACCGGCCGGATGTCATGCAGGCCGAGGCGGAACTGCACATGGCCAGCGCGGCCGTTGGCGTCGCGACCGCGAATCTCTATCCCCACGTCACCCTGTCCGCGTCGCTGGCGCAGGCCGCTTCCGGCAACGGCGGTGCCGCACTCTGGGGGTTCGCGGCAGGGCTGGCGGGGCCGATTTTCGATGGCGGTACGCTCAAGGCTGAACGTCAGGCAGCGGTCGAGGGCTACAACGCGACGCTCGCCGGTTACCAGCAGACCGTGATCAGTTCGTTCGGCCAGGTCGCCGACACGCTGCAAGCCATCAACCATGACGCCGAGGAAAACCTCGCGCAGGAGGACGCGTTGCGCGCCGCTGAAACCAGCTTGCAGTTGAACCGGCAAGCCTACACCCAGGGCGAGAACAGCATTCTCCAGGTGCTGGAAGCGGAACGCGCCTATCAGCAGGCGTTGCTGGGTCGAATCCGCGTGAAGACTGCGCAGTACCTCGACACGGTTCGGCTGTACGTGGCGCTCGGCGGCAATTCCGTCGGTGCGTTCGAGCAACGGGTTGCTTATCGCGAAGGTCAGAAACCTTCGTATCAATAGAGGCTGCGGCCGCTGAACATTGGAGTGAAAATATGTCTTACGAAGCTTTTTACGATGACCTTCGCGATACAACATTTGCGCTGAATCACGGCGCTGTGGAAATGCCGGCGGTTGGATTTGGCACATTGTTCCGCGATCTCAGCGTCACCACCCAAGCGGTCAAGGAAGCCCTGGACGCCGGGTTTCGCCACTTCGATTGTGCCGAGCGTTATCGCAACGAAGACAGCGTCGGCGTGGCGATCAAGGAAACGCTGGAAGGTGGAAAGATCCGCCGGGAAGACCTGTTCATCACCACCAAACTGTGGAACACCAACCATCGTCCCGATCGGGTTCAACCGGCCTTCGAGGCCAGTTGCCGTCGCCTTCAGGTCGACTACATCGACTGCTACCTGATCCATACGCCGTTTGCTTTTCAACCGGGCGACAATCAGGACCCGCGGGATGAGCAAGGCAACGTGATCTACGATTCAGGCGTTACGCTGATCGAGACGTGGAGGGCGCTTGAGCGCCTGGTGGATGAGGGGCGATGCAGGTCCATCGGCTTGTCGGATGTCACGTTGCCGGCGTTGCAGGCGATTGTCGCCGAAGCGCGGATCAAGCCCGCCGTCGTGCAAGTCGAGTCCCATCCTTATTTGCCGGAGTGGGAACTGCTTGAGTTTTGCAAGCAACATGGAATTATCGTCCTGGCGTTTGCGCCACTCGGGCATGGCATGGAACCGAATGTACTGGAAGACGCGGTGCTTACCGGGATCGCCCGGCGTGTGCAGAAGACCCCGGCGCAAGTGGCACTGGCCTGGTCGATTCAACGCGGTGTTGCGTTCCTGACCACATCGGCCACGCCGAGCCATATCCGGGAAAACATCGATCTTTCCACTCTGCCGCACCGGGCGATGCTGGAGATCAAGGAGGAGATTACAACCCGGATACGCTTCAACTCGGTGGTGGAAACCGGTGTGCCGGGGTTTATTCCGCGCAAGCAGTAACCCGAGACGAGAAGGGCGGCCTTCTGTAAGGTCGCTTTTTTTTATCCCTTTTCCGAGGTCCTGCAATGGACATTTTCCAGACCATGCGTTGTTTCGTCGCCGTCGCTCAAACCGGCAGCTTCACGGCGGCGGCGCAGATACTGGACACCACCACGACCAACGTGTCCAAAGCGGTGACCAGTCTGGAGGCCAGGCTGAAAACCCGCCTGATCAATCGCACTACCCGGCGCCTGGCGTTGACCGAAGCCGGGGTTCGCTACTTGCAGCGCTGCGAGAAAATTCTGGATGAGATGCGTGAAGCCGACGAGGAAGCGGGCACCGCTCATACCACCCCGGTGGGCAGGCTGAAGATTCACGCGATGTCCGCCATCGGCAATCATTACGTGATCGATGCCATTGCCAAATACAGGGAGACGCATCCGTCGGTGATGTTCGACCTGACCGTGACCAATCGACTGCCTGACTTGCTGGAGGAGGGGTATGACATGTCGATTGTGCTGGCGCGGGATCTGCCCGATTCAGGGTTTGTCGCGCAAAGGCTTGGCATCACTTACAGCATTCTCTGCGCCTCGCCGGTGTACCTGAAGAAACGTGGCTGTCCGGAGTCTCCAACGGCGCTTGGCGAACATGATTGTTTGCGGATCGTGAATACGGTCATGCCGGTTGAAAACTGGGCATTCGAAGGGCCTGATGGCGTGGAGACGGTGAACATTCCGGTCTCTCCGTTTCACGTCAACACGGCCGATGCAATGACTGTCGCGATCACAAACGGGATGGGGATCGGTATTCAACCGATTGCATCTGCCGTTGACGGTCTGAGAGCAGGCACGCTAGTGCGTGTATTGCCGGAGTATCACTTTGAAGAGTTCAACTTGTTTGCGATCTACCCGTCACGAAAATTCGTGGATGCAAAGATAAAGACATGGGTGGAATTTCTGAAGGATTACATACCGGTGTTATTGGCATCCGATGAAGCGATCGCCGGTTCAGCCGCCGGGCGCTGATGCAGGGGGGGGCGGCAGGCATGGAGTGTCGACCCCCCATCGTCCGCACGGTCCTCAACCATTCGAACAGCCGGTGCCCATCACCTGGTACTGAAGGATATGGCGTTGACCCTTCGAGTCTTCATAGGTCATTTGCTTCGGCACCGGCGCGCACTCGTCTCCTGTATCGGACACGGTAATGATTTTCTGGATGTCGAGTTTCATGCCGTAAGAGTAACTTTCAACCGGAATCTGGCTGGCCGCATCAGTGGGAGTTTCATCCGAGTAGGCCTGTGCGGCTACACCGGCAAGTGCCAGAAACATCGCGATCTTTAACGTTTTCATGGTGTTCACCTTCGCATCGAGTTTCGGTGGGTCCCGGTGACTAAGTGGCTGTTTGATTCATTTGTTCACCGGGTGAAGTCGATGCTAAGAGTTTAGGCTTTCCTCAAATAGCGGCCCGCTGGAGAAACACTGTTGCCAAATTGCGCAGGTATGCTGGGATGGCCGCTTCGGGAGGGTTATTTTCTTTGCTTCCTGCCGGGCTTCGTGGCGGATCAAATCGATCTAAAAATACCGTTCCGCACGGCTGACGGTGGGCTACTATTGAACATGTAGGTGAAGACGCAGACTGATGCGCAAACGGATGGCAAGGACACGTGGGGCGCGTTCCGAAGGGTACACGGTTAGAAAGATCTCCGCGCTGAGATCCAGCCCTTATGCCGTGTGAAGCAGAAGAGCACAAAACTGTTCTGTGAGAATCCTGATAAACCTTGTAAGCCGGAGACCAGCACCGGCCACCTACTCGAATCCCAAAGCCCGCCTTGTGCGGGCTTTGTCGTTTTCGTCATTGTCTCCGCAAAACACCGCAGCTCCCTGTGGGAGATTCTATGTTTCAGGGGAACAAAGCCCCCCACTAACGACCAGATCAAGCGGGACACCGATATTGGCCATTTCGATCCCCTTTTGGCCGACCTCGCACTATGAACTGCCCAGTTCGTCAGCAAGAATCGAAGCAGCATTGCTGTTCCAGCACGCTGACAACATCACAACAAGAATCCCGTTTTCCTTGCCCTTGGCAATTTTCAAGTCCTGCCGTGCACAGAACATAAAAACCAACGAGCGACACACTTGGGGAATTCATTCATGGTCACGATGAAACGCATACTGGGCGCCACCGTGTGTGGGCTGACGCTGCTGGCCAGCGCCGTGCACGCCGAACAGCGGGAACTGCGGGTGTACAACTGGGCGGATTACATCCTGCCGTCCGTGCCCAAGGACTTCGCCGAGAAAAGCGGCATCAAAGTGACCTGGGATACCTTCGACACCAACGAGTCGCTGGAAGCCAAGTTGCTCACCGGTAACTCGGGCTATGACCTGGTGGTGCCGTCCAACCAGTTCATCGAAACCCAGATCAAGGCCGGAGTGTTCCAGAAGCTCGACAAGTCCAAACTGCCGAACTGGAAGCACCAGGACCCGGCACTGCTCGCGTTGCTGGACAAGAACGACCCCGGCAATCAGTACGGCGTGCCTTACATGTACGGCACCGTGCTGATCGGCTTCAACCCGGCCAAGGTCAAGGCCGCGCTGGGCGAGAATGCGCCGGTGGACAGTTGGGATCTGGTGTTCAAGCCGGAGAACATGGAGAAGCTCAAATCCTGCGGCGTCGCGATGCTCGACTCACCTTCGGAAATCCTGCCGCTGGCGTTGCACTACCTGGGCCTGGACCCTAACAGCCAGAACCCGGACGACTACGAAAAAGCCAAGGCACTGATGCTGAAAATCCGGCCTTACGTCACCTACTTCAACTCCGCCAAGTACATGACCGACATCGCCAACGGCGATATCTGCGTCGCCATCGGCTACTCCGGCAGCTTTTACCAGTTCGGCAATCGCGCCAAGGAGGCGGGCAACGGCGTGGTGGTCGATTGGCGCTTGCCGAAGGAAGGCGCGCCGATCTGGTTTGATACCTTCGCCATCCCGAAAAGCGCGAAGAACGTTGAAGAAGCCCACGAATTTCTCAACACCTTGCTGGACCCGACAGTCATCGCCCCGATCAGTGACTTCCTCGGCTACCCCAACGCCAACAAGGACTCGATTGCGCTGATCAACAAAGAGATCACCGGCAACCCGAACCTGACACCGACCAGCGAAGCGTTGAAAACACTGTACGTGGTGCAGCCGTTGCCGCAAAAACTCGAGCGGGTTCGTACGCGGGTCTGGACCAGCATCAAATCCGACAAATAACGCACAGGCACTGATGCTGTTCACTTGAGTAAATCTTCAGGCGGGAAAGAAACCTGTGGCGAGGGGATAAATCCCCTTGCCACACACGTGTGCACGCGCGCCTAAGTGTGAACAGGAAACCTTTGCGAGATTGCGCAAAGGTTTGAATGCCCCTCCGTTGTTCAGATCCGCGCCAGCGCCTGAGCCAGGTCCGCACGCAAATCCTCGACATCCTCAACCCCCACCGACAATCGTACCAACCCGTCGCCGATCCCAAGTTGTGCGCGGGTGTCGGCGGGGATGGTGGCGTGGGTCATGATCGCCGGGTGCTCGATCAGGCTTTCCACGCCGCCCAGACTTTCGGCCAGGGCGAAGATGCGCACGCTCTCGAGGAAGCGCGTGGCGCCGGCCAGATCACTTTTCAGATCGACAGAAATCATTCCGCCGAAACCGCGCATCTGCCGCTTGGCCAATTCATGTTGGGGGTGTGACGGCAGGCCCGGATAGTAGACGCGCGCCACCTGCGGTTGACGTTCCAGCCATTGCGCCAGTTCCAGCGCGTTGCTGCAGTGTCGCTCCATGCGCAGCGCCAGGGTCTTCACGCCGCGCAGGGTCAGGAAGGCGTCGAACGGTCCCGCGATCGCACCCACCGAGTTCTGCAAAAAGCCCAGGCGTTCCGCCAGTTCGGGGTTCTGCCCGACCACGGCGATGCCGCCGATCACGTCGGAGTGGCCGTTGAGGTATTTGGTCGTCGAGTGCAGCACGATGTCGAAACCCAGCTCCAGCGGCCGTTGGATCCACGGGCTGGCAAAGGTGTTGTCGGCCACGCAAATGATGCCGCGCGTGCGGCAGATGCGTGCGACGGCGGTAAGGTCCGTGAGGCTCAGCAACGGGTTGCTCGGCGTCTCGACCCAGACCATCCGGGTATCGTCCTGCAAGGACGCTTCGAAGGCCGCGAGGTCAGTCAGGTCGACGAAACTGAAACGATGGCCGGCGCTGCGTTTGCGCACCTTGTCGAACAGCCGGAAGGTGCCACCGTACAGGTCATTGCCAGAGACAATGTGCGAGCCGGCGTCGAGCAGCTCCAGCACGGTGGAGATCGCCGCCAGCCCCGAGGCGAACGCGAAGGCCTGGGTGCCGCTTTCCAGGTCGGCGACGCAGCGCTCCAGGGCAAAGCGCGTCGGGTTGTGCGAGCGGCCGTAGTCGAAACCCTTGTGCACGCCGGGGCTCTGTTGCAGGTAGGTGGAGTTGGCATAAATCGGCGGCATCAATGCGCCGGTGGTCGGGTCCGGTGCCTGCCCGGCGTGGATCACCCGAGTAGCGAAGGCGCGCGGCGCGGCGTTTTCATCGTGTTGACTCATGCAAGGGATCTCCGCAAATGATTGAGCAGATCGACGCGGGTAATCAGGCCATGGAAGCCCGACGCGTCGGCGATGATCGCCACCAGTCCGCGATCGAGTTCGGTCTGCAGCTGGGCCATGCTGGCGCTGGCTGGCAGGGTTTCCACTTTGTCGGTCATTGCGCTGGCCACGGTCAAGCGGAAGTGTGAAGGATCTTCCGCCATGCCCAGCAGAATGTCGGATTCGTCGATCACACCGACCAGTTGCTTGCCGTCCACCAGCACCGGCAGTTGCGACACATCCGCCAGGCGCATGCGCTGGAATGCCGTGAGCAAGGTGTCGTCCGGTCCGACGCTGATCACCCGGCCATCCTCGAACCGCCGCGCGATCACGTCGCGCAGATCGCCATAAGGTTTGCGTGCCAGCAACCCCTGATCGTTCATCCACTGGTCGTTGTAGACCTTCGACAGGTAGCGGGTGCCGGTGTCGCAGACGAAGCTGACCACGCGCTTCGGCTCGGTTTGCTCGCGGCAATAACGCAGCGCCGCGGCCAGCAAGGTGCCGGTCGAAGAACCGCCGAGAATGCCTTCGGCGCGCAATAACTGGCGGGCGTGGTCGAAGCTTTCCTCGTCGCTGATCGAATAGGCGTGGCGCACGCTGGACAGGTCGGCAATCGACGGAATGAAGTCTTCACCGATACCTTCCACGGCCCACGAACCGGGTGTGGTCATGGTGCCACTGCGGCTGTATTCGGCCATTACCGAACCGACCGGATCGGCCAGCACCATTTCCAGATCCGGCTGCACGCGCTTGAAGAATCGGGTCAACCCGGTCAGCGTGCCCGCCGAACCGACACCGACGACGATGGCATCCACGTCATGCTGGGTCTGCGCCCAGATCTCCGGCGCGGTGCTGCACTCATGGGCGAGCGGGTTGGCCGGGTTGTTGAACTGGTCGGCGAAGAATGCGTCGGGAATGTCCAGCGCCAGCCGCGCCGCGACGTCCTGGTAATAATCGGGATGGCCCTTGCCGACGTCGGAGCGGGTGATGTGCACCTCGGCGCCCATGGCCTTGAGGTGGAGGACTTTCTCGGTGGACATCTTGTCCGGCACCACCAACACCACTCGATAACCCTTGGCGCGGCCGACCAGCGCCAGGCCGAGCCCGGTGTTGCCGGCGGTGGCTTCGACGATCGTGCCACCGGGCTTGAGCCGACCATCGCGCTCGGCGGTGTCAATCATCGCCAGGCCGATGCGGTCCTTGATCGAGCCGCCGGGGTTCTGCGATTCGAGCTTGAGAAACAGCGTGCACGGGCCGGTATCAAAACGGCTGACGCGCACCAGCGGCGTGTTGCCAATCAGTTCAAGCACGGCAGGGCGGGAATCGTTCAGCATGTTGTCACCTCTTCGCGGGTATTCGCACTGAAGGACGGCAACCGGCAGCACGTCCTCGCGCCTCCGTTGCCAACAATGCATCGCTTGGACCATAGGCCGCGATTGCCTCACTCGCAACCTTGTGCGGCCAGCCGGTCACGTTGCGCCTGGAGAGATTGCGCAAGTCGGCAATACTGATTCGACCCTTGTTGCACAGGAGCGAGCACCATGAAGAAGGAAAGCAGCGGCGGCGAATCGGCCTCTGCGCTGATCGACACCCGAATCAAGGAATTGGATGACTGGCGGGGCGAGACGCTCGCGCGCGTCCGGGCGATCATCAAGCAGGCAGACCCCGACGTGGTCGAGGAATGGAAGTGGCGAGGCGTGCCGGTGTGGTCGCATGCCGGGATCATCTGCACGGGAGAGACGTACAAGACCGCCGTGAAGATGACCTTCGCCAAGGGCGCCTCGCTGGACGATCCCTCGGGCCTCTTCAACGCCAGCCTTGAGGGCAACACCCGACGGGCGATTGATCTGCATGAGGGCGATGCGATTGATGAGCAGGCGCTCAAGGCGCTGATTCGTGCGGCAGTGGTGCTCAACACCTCCAGATGAGTTGGCCGTTTGTATCCCTAAGTATCCGCCGCGCCCACAGCTATCTTCGCTTACAAATCCATGGCGTCCACGACACGTACGGGATACACGGCGGCGGCCTAATGAGGGCACCACAACGGTATAACCGGAGAAACGCCATGTTCCGCATCAATGCTCGTCACGCTGTCAAAATGCTCGGTGTCGCTGTTGTCACCACCGCCGCACTCGCTGCGTTCTCCGGCGTGTCTCAGGCCGAAGAAGTGAAAGCCCCTGCAAAAAGCTGGCAGACAGGGATTCATCGCACCGATCTTCTGAAAAAGGATCTCGACGTCGACGGTCGCGAAGTGATCCAGGTTCGGGTTGATATTGATCCGGGCGTCTCGTCACCCAACCACTCCCATCCAGGCGTGGAAGTGGCTTATGTCATCGACGGCACGTTCGAATATCAACTGGAAGGGCAGCCTCCGGTCACGCTGAAGGCCGGTGACTCGCTGTACATCCCGGCTGGCGTCGCGCATATCGCGAAGAACGTCGGGACAAAAACCGGCTCCGAACTGGCGACGTACATCGTGAAGAAAGGCGAACCGCTGGTTGTGATCAAACAGTAAGGCCCGCTGAATCCGCAAGAGCCAACACATCCCTCTGTAGGAGCAGCCTGCGGCAGCTCCTACAGAGGTTTTGTGGTGGGTTGAGGAGGGCGGTCGATTGCTGGTGGTCGAGTCGGCGCAACACAAAGCGCAACCACGATCAGCCCCAGCGCTACCGCGAAGGTGACCCGCATTCCGTGGGCTACGGCTTCGGGTTGCGCGGTGGCGATGTCGGCTGCCTGCGAGGCAAGGGCGAACACGGCACCCAGCGCGGAGGCTCCGGTGATGAGTCCGAGATTGCGCGACAGGTTGAGCATGCCCGAGACAACACCGCGCTGGTCTGGCGCAACATCGGTCATGACCGTGGTGTTGTTGGCCGTCTGGAAGACCGCATAGCCGAGTGTGATGACCACCATAGGCACAACGTAACCGCCGATGCCGATTGTCCGTGGCAACACCGACAGTGCAAGGCAGCCGACGGCCATCGCGATCAGCCCGGCGACCGTCATCCGTTGTGCGCCGAAACGGTCGGCGATCCGGCCAGCGGGCACCCCTGTCAACGCCGCGACACACGGCCCGACCGCCAGCACCAGTCCCACCACAACCGCTTCCAGTCCAAGTCCATGGGCGAGGTAAAACGGCCCGACCACGAGCGTCGCCATCATCACCGTCGCCACCAGCGTGCTCATCGCCAGGCTGCCGCTCAGCACCGGGTTGCGAAACATCGCCAGTCGAATCAACGGCGAAGCGACTCGTGTCTCGACGAACGCGAAGAGCCCCACGCCGACCCCCGCGGCCAACAGCAAACCCATATTGAACAGCCCGAAATGGCCGCGGCCGAGGGTCATGGCCAGCGCATACGCCGCCAACGTCAGCGCCAACACCAGGGTGCCCCACATGTCGAAACGGGCACGCCCGGTGGCTGGCCTCTGGCGGTCGGCGGGTAGATAAAGACGTGCGAGCAGCAACGTCATCAGGCCCAAGGGCACGGTGACAAGGAAGAGCGCCCGCCAGCCGAAACCGGCAATCAGCAGACCGCCGAGCGACGGTCCCATCGCGGTGCCAATCGCCGACATCGTTCCGAGCAAACCCATGGCACTGCCGGTTTTGTCCTTCGCTACCGTTTCGCCGACGAAGGCCATGGTCAGCGCCATCATGATCGCCGCGCTGAGCCCTTGCAGGGCCCTGGCGCCAATCAACATGCCCAGTGTCGGAGCACAAGCGCACAGTGCCGAGGCCAGGGTGAACACGCCGATGCCGCCGAGCAGCAAGCGTCGACGCCCGATCAGGTCACCGAGCCGACCGACGCTGACGATCAGTGTGGTGATCGCCAGCAGATAAGCAATGACGATCCACTGCACTTCCTGGAACGTCGCGTTGAACACCTGCGCCAGCGTCGGCAACCCCACATTGGCGATGCTGGTGCCGAGCGACGACAGCAGCATCGACAGCGACAGGCTGATCAGCGCCCAACGCACGGAGGGTGTCTGTGGTGCGTTGTCTACGAGGGCAATAGTCGGCTTCATTCTGTCTCTCTTGATCTGGCACTCCCAAAGCGGAGCTGTCAGAAATCTACGCCAGCACCTAACATGGCGGAAGGCGCATGCTTTGCACTTTATTCGTGCGTTCAACGCCATCTCACTTTGTCGCGGGGCGAGCCATGTCCAATCCTGATTTCAATCTGCTGATCACCCTTGATGTGCTGCTCGCCGAGGGCAGCGTGGCGCGTGCGGCGAAACGCTTGCGGTTGAGCCCTTCGGCGATGAGTCGGGCGTTGGCGCGCTTGCGTGAAACCACGGGCGATCCGTTGCTGGTCAGGGCCGGGCGAGGGCTCGTCGCCACGCCGCGGGCGCTGGAACTGCGCGAGCGGGTCAGCCAGCTAGTGCAGGACGCCGAGGCGGTGTTGCGTCCGGCGCAGCAGCCTGACTTGAAACAACTGGTGCGCACTTTCACGTTGCGCACCAGCGAGGGGTTTGTGGAGAACTTCGGCGCGCCGCTCATTGAACGCCTCGTCGAACAAGCGCCTGGCGTGCGTCTGTGCTTCATGCACAAACCTGACAAGGACAGCACGTCGCTGCGTGACGGGAGCGTTGATCTGGAAACCGGTGTGGTGGGGAGGGCCGCCGGGCCCGAGCTGCGTACGCAGGGTTTGTTTCGCGACCGTTTTATCGCCGTGGTGCGTACGGGGCACCCGCTAAGCCAGGGCGAGATCACCCCGGAACGCTACGCGGCGGGCGGCCACATCAGTGTTTCGCGGCGTGGGCTCGACAAGGGGCCGGTCGATGAAGCGCTGGTGACGTTGCAACTGGAGCGGCAGATCGTGACCATCGTTGCCGGTTTCTCCACTGCGTTGGCGCTCGCCCGCGCCACTGACTTGATCGCTACCGTTCCTGAGCGGCACACCGAAAACCTGCGGGCGGGCATGCACAGCTTTGCGCTGCCGTTTTCCTTGGCGGAATTCACCGTCGCCATGCTTTGGCACCCCCGGCTGGATGCCGATCCGGTGCACCGATGGTTACGCGGGTGTGTTCGTGAGGTTTGTGCGCAATAGCGCGTTCTTCAAATGGAAAATGGACTCAAGTGGCGCTGATGAGGAAGCCATGTGTTCCCTATGGAGCCTGAACTTCCCTCAGGCCGACGTGCCGGCCGATGCACGGATGGCACTGATGGGCCGTACTCAAAAAGTGAACGAACGGGAGGAATGTTGGGCCAGTTCGGCATCCAGCAGGTGCTCGGCCAGCACATCATTCAAAAAGCGGAACTGATCGTTGAGCCCGACTACTTCGTTGCTGAAGTGGTTGGCGGCGGCCGGCATCAGCAGCGCTTCGAAATTCTTGTCGAACACCAGCGACAGCACTTTGCGCGAAACGACCTGCTGCGAGTAGTAGTTGTTGCCGAACACCGGAAAGCTCACGGCGAGGGTGACGGTGTGGATCATGATGTGCGCTCCTCGGTCAGGACGTACCACGAAAAAACGGTCAGCGTGAAGGCTGTCAGGGCCAGGCAGGTCAGCAGATGGATCAACATGATTTTGCCCCTCCGGTTCGGGGTTCTGTGTCGGGTTGAGGTTGATCCTACGCTGACGGTTCACGAGCGGAAGGCATTCGCGGCGATGGTGAATATCGACGGAAGTGATGGTCGGTTTTTGTGGTGTTCTTGAGTGCCTCATGGCGGACTTGCCAGCGATGAGGCACTCAGCAACACCATCAACCGCAGAGCAGGCCCTCACCGACGCCTATACTCAAATCAGGGTGCCTTAACCCCCGAATAACCTGTTCACGGGAAGACTGTAGGACATGCGATCTTGAACCTGCGTTCGCTGATCGTCGCCGTGCTGCTGGTGTTGGCGGGATGCGCCATGCCTGCGCGCGCCCCGGCACCAGCGCCGCCGGTGATCATTTCCCAGAGCACCTGGCAGCAGGTAGATCGGGACATCATCGCCGCGTCCCGGTCCGCCACCGAACAGGCAAGAATCTACTCCCGTGGCGCCATGGATTACTGGCGCACCCGCGTCTATCAACTCACCGAAGAAAATTTCATTCCCTGGTTCAGCAGCTACTGGACCCAGGAATGGCTGTCGATGAAGGTCAGCTGGTACTCCCTCAGCGCAAAGGGCGAGCAGGATGCTTCGTCCAAGCGCCTGGCAGCCTATCTGCTGGAGCAATACCAGAAACGTGTGCTGGCCCCGGTCGCGGTCGAGATTGATCCCGACCAGATCCTCGGCCTGGCCACGGTGTTCTACGTGGATATTCTTCAGGAAGAACTGCAAAAAATCTCCCAGCGCCACGGCGTCCCCATGGCCCAGCTCAATGGCCGTATCCAGAAAATCCCGGCCATCGCCCTGGGTCCGCCGCCCGCACGGGATGCGACGCTGTACCAGGTCGTGCACACCCAGCCGCTGAACACGTTGCCGGCTTACGCGGCGCTGATCGACAAGATCCACAAGGCCGGCGGTAGCAAGGGCGTTGATTCGACCGACACCGCCATGGCACCCGTGGCCAAGCGCGCGAGCCAGCGGATGGAAGCCGAAATGGCCCCGCGCGGTGCCGCCAGCGCGGTGTCCGCAGCGGCGGGCAAGCTCGCAGGAGGCTTGATTACTCTGGGCGTGGCGGGGATTCGCGCGTTGATTCAGGCCAGCGACCGGCCGGACAGCGAGGCGCTGATTCGCAGCAGTCTGGGCAATACGTTCGACAAAGCCTGGATAAAAATGGTGCAGAACCCGACCACTGGTGTGATGGCGGGGACGTTGTACATGGCCAGTCAGATCGAGGGCAATCTGGCGGGGAGTGCCGAAGTACCGTCGGTCGGTTCGGACGGCGACACGGTCGATTGGAGTCCGCCCCAACCGACTAACCCGCAGAACGACCCATAACCCAAGGAGAACGACCATGTCCTACGTTGATGGCTTCCTCGCCGCCGTACCCACCGCCAACCGCGAAAAATTCAAGAAACACGCCGAAACCGCTGCGGCCATTTTCAAGGAAAGCGGCGCGCTGAGCCTCGCCGAATGCTGGGGTGACGATGTGCCCGACGGCAAGGTGACGTCGTTTCCGCTGGCGGTGAAACTCAAGGAAGACGAAACCGTCGTGTTTTCCTGGATCATCTGGCCGGACAAGGCAACCCGAGACGCCGGGATGGAAAAACTCATGAACGATCCGCGCATGCAGCCGGACGTCAATCCGATGCCGTTCGATGGGCAGCGCCTGGTGTTCGGTGGTTTTGAAATGATCGTGAAGGCTTGAGCATCAATCACGGGATCACTCCGACGCGGGGGTGATCCTGCAACTTTTTCGATTTTGGATCTCGCTGTCCGTCGGTCGCTCCCTGACGAATTCGAAACGCGGTTCACCTTCGCTATAGTGAACCAGCCAGCCCCATTCCAGTTCTGACTCATCCTGACCCGGTTGCGGTGGCATGGCCCACCATGGCTCTTTGCTGATGATTTCTCGCATGGCCCCGTCCCGTAGATTCGGTTGGTTCAACTATAACGTGCATGTCAGGAGGTGCCAGGTGTGAGCGACGAAACCCCGGAGCCGGTCAAACGGCTGTTTTTCGCGTTGAGCTGCCCGCCCGAGCAACGCAAGGCCATCGCCCAGTGGCGCAGTGCGCTGCAATTGCGCCTTGGGCGCCCGGTGCCGGCGGAAAACTTTCACCTGACGTTGCTGTTTCTGGGCGCGGTTGGCGTAGCGCAGATTGCCGAGATCTGCGTGGCGGCGGCGAAGGTGCGTGTTCCCGGTGTGGCGTTGCGAGTGGCGCTGGATCGGCTGGATGTCTGGCGCAGGGCAGGGGTGCTGGTTCTCGCGCCGGAGCAAGCGCCGCCGGAGTTGTTGCGGCTGGTGTATGCGCTGGAGCAGGCGATGTTGCCGTTCGGTTTTGAGGAGACGCCGAAGGAGTTCCGGCCACACCTGACGTTGATGCGCGACTATCGGGCGCCGGTGCCTGAATCGGCTACGCCGCCGGAGTTTTTTCTGCGGGCGGACCGGTTCGTCTTGTTTGAATCCCACAAGGGCCGCTATCGGGCGCTGGCCGAATGGCCGTTGGTTCCGGCATAAAAAAGGCGCCCGAGGAGGGCGCCAAATTCACCTGAACCGAGGAAGCCAGGTGAGGCCGTTCGTCAGAGAGGAGTGCAGCGGTGGTAAGGCGCTGCGTGAACGGAAAACGAGTGATCATCCCGGATCAAACTGTGGGAGCGGGCTTGCTCCGGGGTGATCACAAATATTTTTTACTTCCCGAGCTTCACCCGCGTCCAGCCCCGGGTCATCACCCGCTGAACCCCGATCGGCATGTCAGGAATCGCATACAACGTCGCCATCACGGCCAGCGGTGGATACGAGCCCGGATCATTGCGAATCGCTTCATCCACCAACGGCGTCGCCGCTGCGTTGGCGTTGCTGTAGCCGATGTTGTTGGTGATCTCGGCGATGATGTCCGGGCGCATCAGGAAGTTCATGAACAGGTAGGCGTTCTCGACGTTCGCCGCATCCCGCGGGATCGCGACCATGTCGTAGAAACTGCCGGCGCCTTCTTTCGGGATGCTGTAGTCGATCTTCACCTTGTCGCCCGCTTCCTGCGCGCGGGCCTTGGCTTGCAACACGTCGCCGGAGTAACCGACCGCCACGCAAATGTTGCCGTTGGCCAGGTCGGAGATGTACTTCGACGAATGGAAGTACGCCACCGACGGCCGGATCTTCATGAACAGCGCTTCCGCTTCGGCGATCTGCGCCTTGTCCTGCGAGTTCACCGGGTAACCCAGATAGTGCAAAGCCGCGGGCAGCATCTCGGTCGGCGAATCGAGGAAACTGATGCCGCAGGCTTTCAGTTTTTCCGCGTTTTCCGGTTTGAACAGCAAGTCCCAGGAGTTGGTCGGGGCGTTGGCGCCGAGCACTTCCTTGACCTTCTGCGGGTTGAAACCAATGCCGATCGAGCCCCACATGTACGGGAAGGCGTGAGCGTTATCCGGGTCGCTGGCAGATGCGTTTTTCAGCAGGACCGGGTTGAGGTTTTTCCAGTTCGGCAGCTTCGACTTGTCCAGTTCCTGATAGACGCCGGCCTTGACCTGCTTGGCCAGGAAGCTGTTGGACGGCACGACGATGTCGTAGCCGGATTTGCCCGCGAGCAGGCGTGCCTCAAGGGTTTCATTGCTGTCGAATACATCGTAGGTCACGCGGATGCCGGTCTCGTCTTCGAATTTCTTGACGGTGTCCGGGGCGATGTAATCGGACCAGTTGTAGACGCGCAGAACCTTGTCATTGGCCTGGGCGCCAGTGGCCATTGCGCCCATTAAGGACAGTGTCAGCAGAGTCCTGCCAAACATTTTCATCGGTACAACTCCAATTCTCTTTTTATTCAAAATCACACAGCAAAAATGCAGTGAACATAAAACCTTTGCAGCAAACCCAAAACCCGTGGAGTCAACACAAAACCTGTGGAGTAAACAAAACTCCTGTGGCGAGGGAGCTTGCTCCCGCTTGAGTGCGTAGCACTCACAAAATTGGCAGGGTTTCCGGATTTTTCGGGGTCGCTTTGCAACCCAGCGCGAGCAAGCTCGCTCGCCACAGGTTTGGTGTTCACTGACCGCTTCAGCAACGGCACTAAACCGTCGCTTCTACCATTTGCTTTTTCGGTTGCTGCCACGATTCGTTGGCGGTCTGGTCCATCGCTTCCTGGATCGCCCGTTTACGGCTGGCTTCGGCGCGGCGGCTGAAGTACCAGACCATGAACGTCACGATCGAAACGGCGAGCAGAATCAGGCTGGCCACGGCGTTGATCTCAGGCTTCACACCCAGGCGCACCGCCGAGAACACTTCCATTGGCAGGGTCGTCGACCCCGGCCCCGACACGAAGCTCGCCAACACCAAATCGTCGAGCGACAGGGCAAACGACATCATGCCGCCGGCCGCCAGTGACGGCGCGATCATGGGGATGGTGATCAGGAAAAACACCTTGAACGGCTTCGCCCCGAGGTCCATGGCGGCTTCTTCGATGGACAGGTCCAGCTCGCGAAGGCGGGCGGACACGACCACCGCGACGTAGGCGGCACAGAAGGTGGTGTGGGCGATCCAGATAGTGACGATGCCGCGTTCCTGTGGCCAGCCGATCAGCTGCGCCATGGCCACGAACAGCAGCAACAGCGACAGACCGGTGATCACTTCCGGCATCACCAACGGCGCGGTGACCAGGCCACCAAACAACGTCCTGCCCTTGAAGCGCGTCACGCGAGTCAGCACAAACGCCGCCAACGTCCCCAGTGCCACTGCGGCAATCGCGGTGTAGCAGGCGATTTCCAGCGAGCGCACCACCGAGCCCATCAATTGGGTGTTGTCGAGCAGGCCGGCATACCACTTGAACGACCAGCCGCCCCACACCGTCACCAGTTTCGAAGCGTTGAACGAGTAGATGACCAGGATCAGCATCGGCAGGTAGATAAACGACAGGCCGAAAATCAGCATGAACTTTGAAAATCCGAAGCGTTTCATCCCCGTGCCTCCATCTCTTTGGCCTGGCTGCGGTTGAACAGCAGAATCGGCACAATCAGGATCAACAGCATCACCACCGCCAGGGCAGACGCCACCGGCCAGTCGCGGTTGTTGAAGAACTCTTGCCACAGCACGCGACCGATCATCAGGGTTTCCGGGCCGCCCAGCAGTTCCGGAATCACGAACTCACCGACCACCGGAATGAACACCAGCATGCAACCGGCGATGATTCCGTTCTTGGCCAGCGGCACGGTGATTTTCCAGAAGTTGTTGAAGTTGCTCGAACCCAGGTCGGAACCCGCTTCCAGCAAGCTCTGATCGTGCTTGACCAGGTTGGCGTACAGCGGCAACACCATGAACGGCAAGTAGGCATACACCACCCCGATGTACACGGCCGTGTTGGTGTTGAGGATCTCGATCGGGTGATCGGTCAGCCCGGTCCACATCAGAAACGCGTTGAGCAAACCGTTGTTGCTGAGGATGCCCATCCACGCGTAAACGCGGATCAGGATCGCGGTCCAGGTCGGCATCATGATCAACAGCAGCAAGACGTTCTGCGCTTCCTTGCTCGCTTTAGTGATCGCGTAGGCCATCGGGAAGCCGATCACCAGGCACATCAGCGTGCTGAAAAACGCGACCTTCAATGAGCCGAAGTAAGCCGAGATGTACAACTCATCCTCGGTCAGCAGCAAGTAGTTGCCGACGTTGAGGAACAGCTGGAATTTCTGTTCGGCGAAGGTGTAGATCTCGGAGTAAGGAGGAATGGCCAGCGCCGCTTCCGAGAAGCTGATCTTCATCACCAGGAAGAACGGCAACAGGAAAAACAGGCACAGCCACAGGAAAGGAATCCCGATGACGAGCTTTCGACCACTCGGCATCAGCCGCATGAACTGCTGATTGAGTGTTTTCATGAGCGCAGTACCACGCCGCTGTCGTCTTCCCACCACACGTAGACCTTGTCGTCCCAGGTCGGACGCGCGCCACGGCGTTCGGCGTTGGCCATGAACGACTGCACGACTTTGCCGCCGGGCAATTCGACGTAGAACACCGAGTGACCGCCGAGGTAGGCGATGTCATGCACCTTGCCCTGGGACCAGTTGTAGCGGCTTTCGGGCTGGGTGGTGCTGACCAGCATTTTCTCCGGACGGATCGCGTAGGTGATCGATTTGTCCTGCACCGACGTGCTGACGCCGTGACCGACGTAGATCTTCTGTTCCAGATCCTTGCTGTGAATGATCGCGTGCCCTTCAAGGTCTTCCACGACCGTGCCTTCGAAGGCGTTCACGTTGCCGATGAACTCACAGACCATTCGGCTGACCGGGGCTTCATAGATGTCGACCGGGCTGCCGATCTGGGCGATCCAGCCCAGGTGCATGATCGCGATGCGCTGGGCCATGGTCATGGCCTCTTCCTGATCGTGAGTCACCATCACGCAGGTCACGCCGACGCGCTCGATGATTTCCACCAGCTCGAGCTGCATTTGCGAACGCAGTTTTTTATCCAGTGCGCCCATCGGCTCATCGAGCAGCAACAGCTTTGGACGCTTGGCCAGGGAGCGGGCGAGGGCCACACGTTGACGCTGGCCGCCGGACAGTTGATGCGGCTTGCGTTTGGCGTATTGGGTCATGTGCACCAGGCGCAGCATTTCTTCCACGCGGGCGTCGATTTCACTGGCGGGCAAACGGTCCTGCTTCAGGCCGAAGGCGATGTTTTGCGCCACAGTCATGTGCGGGAACAGGGCGTACGACTGGAACATCATGTTGATCGGCCGTTCGTACGGCGGCATGTCAGTGATGTCCACGCCATCGAGCAGAATCCGCCCTTCGGTCGGGCGCTCGAAGCCGGCGAGCATGCGCAGCAGCGTCGATTTGCCGGAACCGGAACCGCCGAGCAGGGCGAAGATTTCCCCTTGATGAATCTCAAGCGAGACATCGTCCACTGCGGTGGTTTCATCGAATTTCTTGGTGACGCGGTCGACTTTCACCAGCACCTTTTTCGGTGACGGGTGACCTTCAAGAGCCTTCCTGTAAATGCTGGAGGCGTTTGCCATGTGAAACTCCCAACAGGTTTCAGTCGTCGGGCCAACGCGGCCTGACTTAATAGTTGATTGCAAGCCAGCACTGGGCGGGCTTATTCGGCGCCGCCGTCCTGGCTGCCTGGGTCGTACTTGTTGTTATTGCAGTGTGTTGTTTTCGCGAGTCACGGACGTGCAAAGGCACGCCCGCCAAACTCGCGGGGGCAGTAAATGGGTTTTTTGGGTCAGCGGGTTTTACGCAGCGCGGCCCGTCGCCGGCATGCATCGCCGAACGCCTGGAAAATACTCAAATAGGGCGGATTCGAAAGCACCTGCCATTCCGGGTGCCATTGCACGCCGACGGCGAAGGCCGGGCTGTGGTCCACCGAAATCGCCTCGATCAGGCCGTCCGGCGCAATCGCTTCGGCGCGCAGGCCGGGCGCGAGGCGGTCGATGCCCTGGCTGTGAATCGAATTGACCATGAACTCGGCCGGCAACTCCAGCGCTTGGAACACGCCACCCGGTTGCACTGTCACCGCATGTGCCGGAGCGTATTGCACCGCCAGCTCGGGGCTGTCCGCTTCTCGGTGATCGAGCATGCCCGGCAGTTCATGCACCTTCTGATGCAGGCTGCCGCCAAACGCCACGTTCATTTCCTGGAAGCCGCGGCAGATGCCGAGCACCGGAACGCCCGCCGCAATGGCTGCACGCAATAAGGGAAGGGTGGTGGCGTCCCGCGCTGGATCGTGATCCGTGCCGGGAGCGCTGGCCTGGCCTTGATAGTGGAAGGGTTCCACATTCGACGGCGAGCCGGTGAGCAACAGGCCGTCGAGCTGCGATAGCAGGTCATCGATTTCGGTCAGTTCGCCCAAGGAAGGAATGACGACGGGCAGCCCCAAAGCCGCGACGCTGACAGCACGCAAGTACTTGTCGCCGCTGACATGGTAGGGGTGCAGGCCAATCTGTTTGACGCACGCTGTAACGCCGATCAATGGCTTGAATGCCATTTTTATCACCTCGAAGTTTCACACTTGAACGAGCTTTTCCGGAGCTTAGCCTTGTTGATTTTAATTAACAACTCTCATGTAAAAAATTCTAAACGCCACACGTCCGATCGCTAGTCTTTGCGCGGCGCTCAAGGTTCATCTGGCACTCTCGTGCCCGAAAAAGGCCCGAAAATAACGGATGAGAGGCCGGGTGTTCGCTATTGACTTCACTTTGCCGTTCGGGTTGACTGGGCTCGCAACAAGGTAGTGAACATAATAATTAACAGCTAATAGGTGCATCATGTCGGTCCCTCTGCGTACCGTTCAACTCAACGAAGCAAACGCATTCCTTAAGAAATATCCTGAGGTTTTGTACGTCGACCTTCTGATTGCGGATATGAACGGTGTGGTGCGCGGCAAGCGCATCGAACGCACCAGTCTTCATAAGGTTTACGAAAAAGGCATCAACCTCCCGGCGTCGCTGTTTGCCCTGGACATCAACGGTTCTACGGTGGAAAGCACCGGCCTGGGTCTGGACATCGGTGACTCGGATCGGATCTGCTACCCCATCCCTGGCACCCTCAGCATCGAACCGTGGCAGAAGCGCCCGACCGCTCAGTTGCTGATGACCATGCACGAACTGGAGGGCGAGGCGTTCTTCGCTGACCCGCGTGAAGTGCTGGCCAATGTGGTGCGCAAGTTCGACGAACTTGGCCTGACCATCTGCGCCGCGTTCGAACTCGAGTTCTACCTGATCGACCAGGACAACGTGAACGGTCGTCCGCAGTCGCCGCGTTCGCCGGTATCGGGCAAGCGTCCGGTGTCGACTCAGGTGTACCTGATCGACGACCTCGACGAATACGTCGATTGCCTGCAAGACATCCTCGAAGGCGCGAAAGAGCAGGGCATTCCTGCCGACGCCATCGTCAAGGAAAGCGCCCCGGCGCAATTCGAAGTGAACCTGCATCACGTCAATGACCCGATCAAGGCCTGCGACTACGCGGTGTTGCTCAAGCGTCTGGTGAAGAACATCGCCTACGACCACGAGATGGACACCACGTTTATGGCCAAGCCGTACCCGGGCCAGGCGGGCAACGGTTTGCACGTGCACATTTCGATTCTCGACAAAGAAGGCAACAACATCTTCGCCAGCGAGGATCCCGAGCAGAACGCCGCGCTGCGACACGCGATCGGCGGTGTGCTCGAGACCCTGCCGGCGCAGATGGCGTTCCTCTGCCCGAACGTCAACTCGTACCGCCGTTTCGGCGCGCAGTTCTACGTGCCGAACTCGCCGAGCTGGGGCATCGACAACCGCACCGTCGCGGTCCGTGTGCCGACCGGTTCGCCGGACTCGGTGCGCATCGAACACCGCGTTGCCGGTGCGGATGCCAACCCGTACTTGCTGATGGCCTCGGTGCTGGCCGGTATTCACCACGGCCTGACCAACCAGATCGAGCCGGGTGCTCCGGTGGAAGGCAACAGCTACGAGCAAAACGAACAAAGCCTGCCGAACAACCTGCGCGATGCGCTGCGCGAACTGGACGACAGCGAAGTCATGGCCAAATACATCGACCCGCTGTACATCGACGTATTCGTGGCGTGCAAGGAAAGCGAGCTGGCCGAGTTCGAGAACTCCATCTCGGACCTTGAGTACAACTGGTATCTGCACACCGTTTGATGGGCTGACATTCAACCTGTGGCGAGGGAGCTTGCTCCCGCTGGAGGCCGAAGGACTCCCTTTTGGGGTCGCTTCGCAACCCAGCGGGAGCAAGCTCCCTCGCCACAGGGTACTTATCGCTCATCCCATCGGTTAACACGACCCCCTATTCCTCTGCGTCGAGTCACAACAATGACAAACACTCGCAGCGACTGGGAACAACGCTTCCAGTCCCTGACCATCGAAAGCCGCGCCTTCATCGATGGCCAATACCGCGCCGCCCTCAGCGGTGACACCTTCGAATGCATCAGCCCGGTCGACGGCCGTTTCCTGGCCAACGTTGCCAGCACCGACGAAGCCGACGCCAACGAAGCCGTGGCCGTCGCGCGCCGCACCTTCGAATCCGGCATCTGGGCGCGTTTGGCGCCCGCAGAGCGAAAGCGCATTTTGATTCGCTTCGCGGATTTGATCCTGGCCAACCAGGAAGAACTCGCCCTGCTCGAAACCCTCGACATGGGCAAACCGATCAACGATTCGATGAACATCGACATCCCGGCGACCGCCAACGCGATCCGCTGGAGCGCCGAAGCCATCGACAAGATCTACGACGAAGTCGCCGCCACGCCGCACGATCAACTCGGCCTCATCACCCGCGAACCCGCCGGTGTGGTCGCCGCCATCGTGCCGTGGAACTTCCCGTTGATCATGGCCAGCTGGAAGTTCGCCCCGGCCCTGGCGGCGGGCAACTCGTTTATCTTGAAGCCTTCGGAAAAGTCGCCACTGACCGCGATCCGCATCGCTCAGCTGGCGCTGGACGCCGGCATTCCGAAAGGGGTGTTCAACGTCTTGCCGGGCTACGGCCACACCGTCGGCAAGGCGCTGGCGTTGCACATGGACGTCGACGTACTGGCCTTCACCGGCTCGACCGCGATTGCCAAGCAACTGCTGATCTACGCCGGCCAAAGCAACATGAAACGCGTCTGGCTCGAAGCCGGGGGGAAGAGCCCGAACGTGGTGTTCGCCGACGCGCCGGACCTGCGCGCGGCAGCACAAGCAGCGGCCAGCGGGATCGCCTTCAACCAGGGCGAAGTCTGCACCGCCGGTTCGCGGTTGCTGGTCGAGCGTTCGATTCGCGAGCAGTTCATTCCGCTACTGGTGGAAGCGCTGCAAGCCTGGAAACCGGGGCATGCTCTCGATCCGCAAACCACCGTCGGCGCGGTCGTCGATCAGCGTCAACTGGAAAACGTGCTGCGCTATATCCAGGTCGGCAAAGACCAGGGCGCGCAACTGATCGCGGGCGGCAGCCGCACCCTTGAGGCCACCGGTGGCCTGTACGTGGAACCGGCGATTTTCGACGGCGTGACCAACGCCATGACCATCGCCCGTGAAGAAATCTTCGGTCCGGTGCTGTCGCTGATCACCTTCGACACCGAGGAAGAAGCCTTGGCCATCGCCAACGACAGCATCTTCGGCCTGGCTGCAGGCGTCTGGACCAGCAACTTGAGCAAGGCCCACACCTTCGCCCGCGGCTTGCGCGCCGGCAGCGTCTGGGTCAACCAATACGACGGCGGCGACATGACCGCGCCGTTCGGCGGGTACAAGCAGTCGGGTAACGGTCGGGACAAATCGCTGCACGCGTTCGACAAATACACCGAACTCAAAGCGACCTGGATCAAGCTTTAACACTTCTACAACGGCGGTCGCCGGCACATGACGGTGGCCATCGGAGAAACCTATGAAACAAACAACACATGTAAACAGCTACTACGCCGCCACCCGCAACTTCACCGGCGACTTCCCGGTGCTGGAGCAAGCGGTGGACTGCGACGTCTGCATCATCGGCGCCGGCTACACCGGTTTGTCCTCGGCGCTGTTCCTTGCCGAAGCCGGCTACAGCGTGACCGTGCTCGAAGCCGCCAAAGTCGGGTTCGGTGCCAGCGGTCGCAACGGCGGCCAACTGGTCAATTCCTACAGCCGCGACGTCGATGTCATCGAAGAACGCTATGGTGACAAGACCGCCGAAGTGCTCGGCAGCATGATCTTCGAAGGCGCCGACATCATCCGTCAGCGCATACAGCACTACGACATCCAGTGCGACTACAAGCCGGGTGGCATCTTCGCCGCGCTGAACAAAAAGCAGCTCAAAGGCCTGGCCGAACAAAAAAGCAGCTGGGAACGCTACGGCAACAAGAACCTGAAAATGCTCGACGCGGCTGACATCAAGCGCGAAGTCGGTTGCGACAACTACGTCGGCGGCCTGCTCGACATGCAGGGCGGCCACATCCACCCGCTGAACCTGGCCCTCGGCGAAGCCTCGGCCATCATCGGCCTGGGCGGCAAAATCTACGAACAATCGGCGGCGGTGGAAATCACCTACGGCGAACCGATCACCGTGCGCACCGCCAAAGGCCTGGTCCGTGCCAAATACCTGTTGATCGCCGGTAACGCCTACCTGCCGCAGGGTCTCGACAATCGTGTGACCAGCAAAAGCATGCCGTGCGGCTCGCAAATTGTCGTCACCGAACCGTTGTCGGAAAAGGTTGCGCGCAGCCTGATCAAAAACAACTACTGCGTTGAAGACTGCAATTACCTGCTCGACTACTACCGCCTCACCGCCGACAACCGCCTGCTGTACGGCGGCGGCGTGGTCTACGGCGCCCGTGAACCGGACGACATCGAGCAACTGATCAAACCGAAAATCCTCAAGACCTTCCCGCAACTGAAGGACGTGAAGATCGATTACCGCTGGACCGGCAACTTCCTGCTGACCATGTCGCGCATGCCGCAATTCGGCCGCATCGAGAAAAACGCCTACTACATGCAAGGCTACAGCGGCCACGGCGTCACCTGCTCGCACTTGGCCGGCAAACTGATCTCGGAAATGATCCGCGGCGACGCCGAACGCTTCGACGCTTTCGCATCCTTGCCGCACATGCCGATGATCGGCGGCCGCACCTTCCAGGCCCCACTCACCGCCATGGGCGCCGCCTATTACGCGCTGCGCGATCGGTTCGGCATCTAAGCCTGGCTCCCTCGCCACACGATCTAAATGTCCCTGTGGCGAGGGAGCTTGCTCACGCCGGGCGGCGGCGCAGCCCCCGTTTTTGGCTTTTTATTCGGCCATTCATCGAACCTGCTGAGCAACACCACCAAACGTGATTTAATACCCGCCTTTCACAATCCTGGGACAGGGAAGCGGTACTTTCGCGGCCAAAAGTCGCCCGCCATCCACCCCCATAACCCTTAAGTTTTCCTCGCATAAGGCTGTCATGGACACGGGCTCACGACTCAAATTAGTACGCGAAAGCTACAAACTCTCCCAGCGCGAGCTGGCCCGGCGTAGCGGCGTCACCAATGCCACCATCTCCCTGATCGAACAGAATCGCGTCAGTCCCTCCGTCAGCTCCCTGAAAAAACTGCTCGAAGGCATACCGATGTCTTTGGCGGATTTCTTTACCTTCGATCAGCCGCCGCGTGAGCACCAATACGTGTTTCGTGCGAATGAACAACCGGATCTTGGGCGTCATGGGCTGCGGTTGTTGCTGATTGGCGCTTCGGTGCCGAGTCGACAGATGCGGCTTTTGCGGGAGCAGTACGCGCCGGGGGCGAGTTCGGGGGAAGAGCCGATTGTGCACTCGGAAGGGGAGGAGTGTGGGTTGGTTACGAGGGGCACTGTCGAGCTGACAGTTGATGGGCAGGTCAGTGTGCTCAACGCGGGTGACGGCTACTACTTTCCGACGACGTTGCCGCACAAGTTTCGCAATATTGGGGCGGATGAAGCGGAAATCATTAGCGCGAATACGCCGGCTAACTTCTGATTTCACCAGGGCTTGATTGCTGTACCCCTAATGGATCGTGTGCGTATGGATGCTCGAACGTTGCGCTACTACCTCCGGGCATGGCCGATGGTCTTTGCCAGTTCAGGTTTTTACTCTGTGATATTGGTGGCGGGGCTGAAGCAAATTTTTGGTGTGGGTGACGCGTATCTCAAGACGGTGGGACTTGCCTCTTTCGTGGTCTTTTGCATTTTCGGCGTGAATTACCTGGCGCCGAGGTTGAAACGGATTGAGTTCGGCGAAGAGGAGCGGTACACGAGTGTGTGGGGTTCGAGGGTAGGGATTATCGTCGGGGCTTCCATTGGGACCGTTCTCAGTGTTCCGTTCATTGATAAAATCGGGTTTTTGAGTGAGCTGCCGCGGTGGCTTGCGGTAGGTATGCTGTTTGTTGTCTTCGCAATGGCGGTCTTTGTTTTTAGCCACTATGTCTGGAAACCCGGTCGCAGACCTTGATTAGCATCGTGACCGTTACACACTCTGCCAGATAAATGGACTTAACCTCGTGACCACGCCACGCATCCGCGCCCTCGCACTTTGCGTCTTCCACCACGATGGCAAGATACTCGTCAACGAAAGTCGCGACCCCATCACTGAAAAGCCATTTTTCCGTCCGATCGGTGGCGGAATCGAATTCGGTGAAACCAGTGCACAAGCCATTGTGCGAGAAGTTCAGGAAGAGCTCGGTTTGCCCATCACCGATGTTCACTTGCTTGGTACTCTTGAAAGCCTCTTTACGTATAACGCCATACCAGGGCACGAAATCGTGCAGGTCTACGATGCGAAGTTCGTGGATGCCAGCGTCTATGCGTTGCCGCACTTGGACGCTCAAGAAAGCGATGGCGCAGTTTTCGTCGCGAAGTGGCTCCCGTGGGCAAGTTTTACTGAGGACGGGCCGCTGGTTCCTGATGGACTATAGGAATTGCTGAAGAAAGTTGCAATATCTGGTTGATGTCCGTTACCAACTACCTCGGACAATTGTTTTCGACTGTATCGACATAAGACTCGAAGAACTAGTCAGGGATGTCTTCGGTAAGGTACTCAATGCTAAAAAATTGACGGATCTACTTGAATAAATAGATCCGTCACTTTTTACCGGGCTGTGGGAGTTATATGTAGGATAAAAAGAAGTGGCGTGTAGGAATTTCCGGATCGCAGCTCGTTTGTATTGATGTTGGTGTGGTTCATATTAATGATATGGTTATAATCGGAGGGGGTATTGATTGTGTTGAAGTTGAAAAATATTAAGCTGTCGGAGGGTATTATTAATGCGGTTGCGAGTTTTTCTTACCGTTTTAATTTCAGATTTGCTAACTGTCATGCTTTCCATACTTCATGCGGCATTTCTCGCATGGCTAATAGAGAGGGTGATCCCTTTAGGTGGGGTTTATTATTGGCTGGTTCTAGGTGCTATTTTTGTTTTTTTGTTGTTTGTTAATTTCTATTACTGTTCACCCAGTTATATCGATGTTTCACTTGGGTGTGATTTCAAACCCGAAAGAGACTCTGCCTGGGTGGCGTATTTTGGTGTTTTTATCGGTTCTTTATTTCTGACTACTGTTGTTATTCTGCAAATCGAGCAAGAGTTTTTCCTGGAGGGCAAATTTTCATTCGTCTTGAGTGTTGCTGCTTTTGTGTTGATTTTTATCTGCTTCTTTATTTGTATAAGGAGGCTGCGTAGAAGAAAGTAATGTACTCGATGGTGATGTTTATTTTAAGGTTGTTTCTTCTGTTATATTTTTTATTGTGATTGTATCGATCAAGGCCTCAAAAGCCAGTGCGAGTCTTCCCATTTGCCTGTATGCACGCTCATAGTTTATGGGGTCTCTCCTGAAAAGCTCAAGCGTGTCATTTTTTCGCACTAAGCTCATCGCGCCGAAAGCTGATAGCCCTAAGTCTATGGAGTAATAGATGGTGTTGCCGGTTCTAGTGTTTTCGGCTAGACGTTGATATGTTTTTCTAATTGGCCCCACTGTGCCAGATGTGTCGGGCCCGTTATATATATTTCCTGCGCTTTCGTACATATTATTAACACCGTGAGCAATGTAGACTAGCCCGCCGGCTGATTTAATGCCTCTTGAGTTTCCAATTAATGAGGCTCCAGCCTGAATTTGCATTGCTCCCGCTAAAATACCAACACCATTTTGAGTGTAAAATATTACTTTAGATGATAGTCCGGCATACTCATCTCTGATTTTTTGCATGCCCTGTCGAGCGCTAATTAAGCCCTCATCAACCGCGCGGATAATCTCGTTGGAAAAAGATGAAACAATCGAGCTAAATTGAAGTTGCAAAAAACTATCGTAAAGATGTGTGGCACCGATCGAGCAGCCAAATGCAACTAGATTCGACGCAGCTTTAGTGACATCGTGAATGTCACATAAGTCATCATTCATCTTCATTTCCCCAAGTACTGAAAGCGCATGTCCCCGCCTGCGTATGCGTCCAGGTGATTTCGCGATACCGTATAGACACCATCTCTTGAGGTTCTGCATCGTTCATATGAATGGCATGAGGAACTTGAAGGTTTATTTGCGCTATTCTCGCGCCCCTAAGTTGTACTTTATAGTATTTGTCTTGGCCGCCTGCCGGGGAGGTTCTATAAAAGAAAATGGTGCATTCAACTTCCTCGCACTCATGAAGAGCATTGGCCAGTAGTGGAGAGGATTTATCGATGTTTTTGGTGATCATGATTGGTAGGTGTTTGCCACGACCGCCTGAAATTCCCCCGTCGGTGCCCGTAATCATGTTATGTGAGTAGGCCAAAACCATGATCTCGTCTTTATGAGCGATTTGACATTTGTTTCCTAAAGATTCCACATCGGAGCACCCAGCGGAAATTAAACCTTGATGTTTTCCGGTTACTCTCATGTATCCGTGATTAGCCATACGTGCAGTTTCCTTCAGTCAATTGATCGTTCGGCTGTTAGCGTAAACAATTGCGCTGATGTCGGATAACACGATGGCCTTGATTTTGAATAAGCTGGGATCCTTCTTATAGCCTAAAAAGAACTTTTTGATAGAAAAATCCTACAATGCCGCTTCGTGGTTTTTAGGTTGCCTTTGAACCAGTCGAGTGCTGTGTCACCGGACTTGATGGTTTCAGCGATGCACGCAGCCATTATCTTCAGACTGTCGAGAAAGCGGAAAGCTGCGTGACTACTTGTAGCAAAAGTGGCGAGGTAGAGGATAGGCATAGCTCCGGTTTAAATGGCGTTTCTATAGGTTATTAAAGCTCTTTCAGTTGGGTCGCTATGGGGTAATAAAAACCCGCATCACACGCGTGTTTTTTGTTTTGAATCCGGTCATTAACTTTTGGATGTATCAAACCCTCGCTGCTCAATAACCGGAAGCACATCACCTACATCCCGGAGCAGTATCACGGCGATGTTGGTGGCAGTGTTGATGTCGTTTTCGGCGTAGTCCGGCAGGTTGGTGCAGGCTAAGAGATTGAGATATTTGAGGGCTGCGTTCAGGCGTTCGCTGACGGCGTTGTGCAGTTCGCGGATGGGGGCGTCGCTGTCGATTGGGTCACAAGTAGAACTTCCATCTTTTTGTCGGTAAAGAAGATAGCGATGAAAAACATCCAGCTGGAAAAATATTTGGCTTAATCTCATAAAAAATTTTTGGGTAGCCAAGCGATAAACACGAAGCTAATCTGGCTCCATCAGTGACGTGCGAGAACTCAATCAGTGGACGACAGCAAGAAATTAAGTATTAAGGATTTACTTAAAGGCAACAAAAAACGAGAGGTTTCCACTTCTGTTGGCCCCCTGTATGTCCGCCACGTTACCTATGGCGACCACAAGAGGATCGGAGAAACGGGCGCTTTTGAAAGAGCTGACGAGCAAGAGGTGGGGCGCTTGGTCGTACAAATGCTTTGTTCTCCTGAAATGGATTCAGGAGCTTGGACTGGGCTCTCGGATGATGAGTTTGCTAGGCTCGATAAGGACGATCTCGAGGCATTAGCAAAGGCTGGAGTTGAAGGTGCAGGATATGAGAATTCCGGTGATTCGTTATCGGCACTCGGTAAGGGGGTCATGGCCGAAAACTCGAATTTTCAGCAAATGAGTAGAAAAATCTCAGATCAGTTCCGTAGCAATTATGAGTTCCTGAAACCTGCAGCCATCGAATCACTGACTTCCTCCGTAGCAGCGATTGATAGTGCCAGCCAATTGTGGAGAAAAGAGTTTTCGAATAAAAAGTGGAGCAGTGTGGGAGATGCGGTACGTGCGCAAGCGATCCACTCTTCGAGATTAAACCTGCAAAGAGCTGAGGAGATCGAGGTACGTGCAGCTCCTTTTCTAGATTATTCCGCGTCACCTCAGGCTCGAGCCGCCAACGCCTCAGAAAAAGCTGCTGAGACGCTTAGTACTGTTGCAGTACACATGGGTGCCATGTTGAATCATGTCGCGTCTCTTTCTACAACGTTGGTGTCGGACGCAATTCCTCAATGGATAAAGCAGCAGGACGAAGATAAAGCAAAGGCTGAGGCATCTCTAAAAGGAGCAGCAAAAAGCTTATTGTGGACGAAATGGGCGGTAATCATAAGCGTAGTAACGTCAATAGGAATCGCTTTAGCTCAAGCCTATTTTGCGAAAACGGATAGTGCTGAAGACGCTCGGCTTACTGAAAAAAGGCAAGTGGAATGGCAGAAGCAAGTAGAACTGAATCAGGAGCTTTTACGCAAACAGATATTAGAAGTGCAATATTTGCGCTTGGAACTGAAAGAACTAAATTCGAAAATTAAAATGAATCAGGCGTCGACGGGAAAGAATCCAAAGGTGGCAGTAAACTCGAAAAAAGAGCTACAGAGTAGATAGCATTTTTTCAAAAGACGATTTGAAGGAGGCGTGTATCAAATTTCTAATAGCTGTTTTTATCAAAGCTATATCGCTGTTATCTCGGTGTGAATCAATTGTTGTGTTGGCTTAATCGAATATTGGGGAAGGCGGCAGATTTCTCGGAATAAATAGATTTTCTACCTTTTATCTTGCCGCCTTTTTCTTAGCTTGTTGTGGCGGCGGTTCTAAGAGCCAAGCGATCTTGCTCGTACACAAAAAAACCTACTCCTTGCTCATGTATTTTTTCTGATTTTGGATTTGGTGGGGTGCACTCTACATATGCACGCAATACAAAATTGCTTTGATCTGGTGGGTACTGTTTTAACGGTGGTATGGCGTGTGCGATACACTCATTAATAATGTCTGGATAAATCTCCGTGGAAGAATTTGGAGCCAAGAATCCACCTTGGTATACATAATTTTCCTTTGATACATGAAAAGTGTCCCCGGCCGAAATACGAAGTACAAACTTTATCTTGAACGATGATACCGCGTTCTTCGCACTGGAGTTTGTCAGAATTACTTTGATCCGGTCACCATCTGGAGAAATGGCAACTTGGATGATTGGAAAGTGTTCATACTGTTCTAGGCGGGTCTGTAAGGCGTAAGTAGCACTAGACGCTCGCTTCGCCTCTCGACGCGCATTCCAGGAGATTGCAGCAGCAAGTACCGCAATAGCTGTTGTAATAAAAAACTTCCAATCCATAATTTTTCCTACTTTTGATGCTTGTCATGTCTAACCATGGTTAGGAGATAGGTGGCAGATCTATTTCAACAAATGGATCTATCACCTTTTTTCACTGCTGAAGGAAGAGATGTGAATATTCATTAGGAGGCATCTTTGATGGCTTTTTCTTCGGTCGAATGAGTGATTTCAGGAAGAAAAGTTTGCGTCAATCGCTTTTGGCCTGAAAAGACGAGTGAAGACCATAGGGCAAGTATGATCAATCCAAATACTATAAATCCCATGCCGCCTTGTTCTTTTTTGTCATTGTTTTCCTCGGTGTCAGAGTGTTTTTTCTTCTCTGATGAGTATAGGTCACGAAGAACTGCCATTCCACACACTGCTATGTAAATTGCGACGGATGAATAGAGCACTATATCGTGGGCGGAAATAAAAAGTTGTGCGTTTGTTGCGCGTGGTGGCGCTAAAAAAATGACAAGTATGGTGGAGAAATTTGTTAATGCTACTAGTGGGATCGATACAAAAAAAGCGGTGATATCGTGTTTTTTTGCAAGTAATCTGATAGCGATGGCGCCAGCAATTGTTGAGGATAAGAAAAAAGATATTGTAATCAGTATATTGTTCAATTCCAAAGCGTTTGAAAGCTGGCTGGCTTGAATGGAGTTGATTGTAGTAGTTGGAGAGCCCGTGCGCGACTGGGTCCAGGCAGAGAATAATCCTAGAGCAGCAATCAATACTCCAAACAGGCCGGAAAATGTTGAAACCGGTGAGCGTTTTATTTCACTTATGATGCTGTTTTTTAATGGCATTTATTTTATATTGCCTAGCTTTACTTTTCGTGGTTTATGTGATTTTTGATCACAATTGCTGATGGAGTAGACGGTGGCGGACCTATATTGCCGGCTAGACATACTGTTAGGTCAAATCTGCCACCGTTTTCTCATTATTTAAAAAAGGCTACTTTTTTTTTGGCTTTCCTGCGTCACTTCGCTTGTCACGAACTTGGCCGTCGTTGTTTCTAGAGCGAGGTTGCTCGCCACCGCCGGGTTTAGGAACCGTCACATTTGGATTTAGTGGTCTTCTGTCTGTCATTTTTCTTCCTTGCATAATTTTAAGGGTGGGGGGGGGAGAAAAAACAGCCTCTGAGTCACTAAATACTCGGTATCTTCATCCGACCGAACTGCTGATGGCTTTTGGCTGCTGTTGAAGCTAGCAAACTGCCTTTCGTATTTCCACCTCCTTTTCTTCGAAGTAGGGTACGGATGACTCAAAATCTTCAAAGGCTTTCAGGAGGGGACGGCCAAATAAAAAAACCGCATTAGTGCGGTTTTTTTAGGATCGAAGTTCGGTTAGTGATTTTTGTGAGTCTCAAACCCACGCTGCTCAATCACCCGAAACACATCACCGACATCCCGGAGCAGGATCAAAGCGATGTTGGTGACGGTGTTGATGTCGTTTTCGGCGTAGTCCGGCAGGCTGGTGCAGGCCATGAGGTTGAGGTATTTGAGGACGGCGTTGAGGCGTTCGCTGACGCAGTTGTGCAGTTCGCGGATGGGGGCGTCGCTGTCGATGAGGAGGACGGGGTAGTCGGTGGCGAATTGGGACATGGGGGTGAAGCGGTGCGGCGGGTGTTGGGTCGACATGGCGTAATTCCTAATAAAAGAAGAATTGCCACCTTTTTGCTGCGAAACAAATGGGTGGCAGTTGTACGCGGGTTCGCAGACCGGGGACCCACCCAAAACCCGGCAGACCAGAGGGTCTCCCGCGCACAACCGCCATAAAACATATGCATTTGGAGCGGGCTGCATCATGCCTGACGGTACTTTGGTGTCAATCTCAAGGGCTGCGAAACCCTGTCGCTATGTTGTCAGCGACGGGTCGAATATAGGCGGTCATTTTGGCGCTCACAACCGGGCTGTAGGACGGTTGGGCGTTTGTTGCGATAAGGCTGAATGCCACTGTTTTCGGGATTGTCGCGGTGATTCGGGCTGTGTGGAGTGTCGTGGGAAATGGGGTGCAAGCTTTGGGGCCGCTTCGCAGCCCAACGGGGATAAATCCCCTCACCACAAAGGGTGAATTCCTACGAGATTTTCGGACTTCCGTTTTGAAGTTGAGTGGCCAGAAATGACAAAGCCCCAAACATTGGGGCTTTGTCATTTCAAACTGTGGCATCGCTATTGCGGATCCCCCGACATCATTGTCTAGCCTGCGGCGAATGTGGATTGGGATTGGTGTGTTTCGGGCCGGCCAATGCCCACGCGATCAGCCCGAACAGCGGTACAAACACAATCACTACCATCCATACGAGTTTGTTGCTCGATTTGCCTTCGGCTTTGCGCACTTTGTTGATTGCCCAAAGCTCGACCAGCACAAGAACGGCGGCGAGTACGATCCAGATGGTTTCGGTTTGCATAAGTTGCCCTCCTGATGGTCTTTCAGTTAGGTGGGCAGGGGGCAGTGGGGTTCATTAAATTTTGAGGTTTTGTGGGGGAGGGAGGTGGGCGCACTTTTGCGCCCGCCTGCGATTCCTCTATACCGCGTCGCCAATCATTTCGATGATCCGCGTCCGGGTAGCGTTTGAGGTTGCTCGCGTAGTCCAGGAACAGGTCGAGCTGGATGTCCCTGTTGCCCGGACGCTCCATTAGTGGAGATGTTTGGTGTGGTTGCTAAGCGGGCTCAACTCTTGACCTCCTGGTTCCTGCCGTAGACATCTTCCAGACGCTTGATATCGTCCTCGCCCAGGTAGCTGCCGGTCTGCACTTCGATCACTTCCAACGGGATTTTTCCGGGGTTGGCCAGGCGATGTACCGATGCGATCGGGAGGTAGGTGGACTGGTTTTCAGTGAGCAGGAAGACCTTGTCGTTGCACGTTACCTGGGCGGTGCCGGAGACCACGATCCAGTGTTCGGCACGGTGGTGATGCATTTGCAGGGACAGTTGCGCGCCAGGTTTGACGGTGATGTGCTTGACCTGGTGGCGGATGCCGTTGTCCACCGAGTGGTAACTGCCCCAGGGGCGATACACCGCGCAGTTGTTCTGGGTTTCCGAGCGGTGTTGGGCGTCGAGCGCATTCACCAGTTTTTTCACGTCTTGCACGGTGTCGCGGTGCGCGACCATCAGTGCATCCTCGGTTTCTATCACGACCAGATTTTCCACCCCGAGCAGGGTTACCAGCTTGCTGTTGCCATGCACATAGCAACTGCGGCTGTTGTAGCTGACAACATCGCCCTTGAGCACATTTCCATCGGCGTCCTTGTCGTGCACATCCCATAGCGAGGACCAGCAACCGACATCACTCCAGCCAGCGCTGAGCGGGACAACCCAGGCACGGTTGGTGCGTTCCATCACCGCGTAGTCGATTGAGTTGTCCGGGCAGCATTCGAAGGTGGCCCGATCGATGCTGGTCACGCCTTCGCTGCTCGGGCTGCGCTCCAGGGCGAGCACACAGTTCTCGTAAATGTCCGGTTCGTGAGTGCGCAGTTCGTCGAGGTAGCGGCTGGCACGGAACAGGAACATGCCGCTGTTCCAGAAGTATTCGCCGGAGCGAACAAATTCGGCGGCGGTCTGCGCGTCGGGTTTCTCGATAAATTGCTCGACCTTGAAAGCACTGGCGCCGGCATCACTGCAGTCGGCCTTGATATAGCCGAATCCGGTCTCCGGGCGCGTCGCCGGAATGCCGAACAGCACGAGGTTGCCTTTGAGCGCTTCCTCCTGCGCATGTGCCAGTGTGGCGCGCAGGGCGGGGACGTCGCTGATCACATGGTCGGCAGGCAGTACCAGCATGAGCTCGTCGCGGCCTTCGGCAATCAGCTTGAGGGCCGCCAGCGCCACCGCCGGTGCAGTGTTGCGGCCGAAGGGCTCGAGCAGGATCGCTTGCGGCGTGCAGCCGATGGCGGCGAGTTGTTCATTGACGATAAAGCGGTGTTCCACATTGCAGACCACGATCGGCTTGCCGATGCCATCGAATGACAGGCGCTGCAAGGTTTGCTGAAACAGTGATCCTTCGCCGGCCAGGCTCAGGAATTGTTTGGGGTACAACTTGCGCGACAGCGGCCACAACCGCGAACCACTGCCGCCGGACAGAATGACTGGAATCATTTTTTTACCTCCCGCACCTTCATCACTCGGTATGAAGGCGCTTCGCAGAGCGAAGGACTGCCTTCCATTATTTGAAACACAAGCTCAATTCAGAGTGGCCGCATCGGCAGATGCCTTTATTCTTTCTGGTCGGCAAACAGCTGTGTGATGTCGCCGCCCAGACGGTAGTTTTTCATCGGTTCGACCGATTGGCGCCAGCGGTTGGTTGCCGCCGAGCAGGCGTACAGCGCGCAGTAGGGTTCCAGCCAGGCGAACTTGCCATCCTCGTTAAGGTCTTCAAGTTCCTGTTTGTGGCCGGTCTTGCGTTCAAACACGCCTGGATCCTTGATGCCTTCTTCCACCCGCGCCGCCAGACGCCGCATGGCGCCTTGGTTTTCTTCGCGCAGGTCGACGCCGTTGGCTTGGGCGAAGGAGGCGATCATCATCAGCGGTCCCATCGCGTAGTTGTGGTAAGCCAGTGCGCGGGTGTCGCGGCCCAGTTCGTTGGGCAAGTAGCCGTCTGCATCGACCTGGGACGCGCCGATGCGAAACTGCGCGACCGACCAGTCGAACAGGTCGCGTCGATCGACTACGACCGAGGCCGCCATGACGGACCATGCTGCCCAATACTGGTGGTTGTTGAGCCGGTCCAGCGGCTGGTCGCGCCAATCGCGCACCACCTGTTCGGCAACCTTGCCGATCCAGGCTTCGATCGGCCGGGTCTGCGCCTCGCGGCCCTTCAAGGGCTGCGACCGCGAAAACTTGAGCCGCAGATACGCCGAAGAAATACTGCCCAGTGCCCATTTGCGCATCGACTTGCCGGTATGGGTGTAGGTGGTGCTCAGCAGCGCCTGCGCCTTGGCCCAGTCGCCGAGCCAGCTCAGGGTGCAGTCCACATGGCCGGCGCGGCCTTGCCGCAAATAGGCGGCGACCTGTTTGTTGACGCCTTTTTCCAGATCGTTGATATCGCCCGACATCTCTTTGTAGCGTTTGTTGGATTCGGCGTTGAGCTGATCCCGTGCCTTGCCCGAGCCTTCGTATTTGCTGGGGATCAACAGGTCACCGGTATAGGGTTTGGGCGTCGCCGGACAGTCCGGCGCGTCGCCTTTTTTTTCTATGGCCTGCGCGTAATAGCCCTGCGGCGGGCGTAGTTGCGCGCACGCCTGCACGATCGGCCCCATCAGAATGAGGGCCATGCCAACGGCGGCCCAGCGTGCCTGACGCATCAGTTTTCCTCCCTCTGCGCGGTGCGCAGGGACGGTGCCGCGGTGATGGCGGGTTTGACACACAGGCGGGTCGACAGCGACGTGGCGTTCATTCCCGGCGGTGGCTGTACGTCCATGGACAGAAACGTCTGGTCGTCCCAGTCGCCGTCGCCACGCAGCTCGAAGGCGAAGCGGCCCTGGGTATTGACCGTCGGCGAGCGGCTCAAGCTGATGTTTTCCTGGCGACCGTTCATGTAGGTCAGGGTCGCGTTCATCATGTGCACGCCGGGATCGGCGAACCTGAGGTCGACCTGATAACGATTGCCCTTGATCGGATACACATTGCCGCCACCGCCGTTGAACAACACCTGATTGCGCCCGCTGTGCAGGTTCGCCTGGCTTCTGAGCAGCGGCGTCTGGTTTTCGCAGCCATCGCTCAGCGCCGCCATCGCCTGCCGGTAGAAGCTGGGTTTGCCGAGGCTGTCGAGGTTGTCGGTTTCCCATACCAGCACCGCCGGCGGGTCTTTCTGGAAGTCGTCGCCGAGCAGGTAGGCGATCAACGAATCATCGTAGCCACCGCCCGGGACGCTGAAGTTGCGGACTGGTGTCTCCAGGTACTGTTCGAGGAAACCGGCGAAGTTGAACAGCTCGCCGCTGGCGCTGGTGCCGATCAAGGCGACCTTGGCGGGGCCTTTGGCTGCGCCTTCGGCCCGGGTTTGATAACGGGTGACATACTGCGCCGCATAGCCGTTGCCGCAGATTTGCGCGGCGGCTTTTTGCAACGTACCCGAGCGCCCCAGAAGCCCCGCCGTCTGGCTGGTGAAGGTCTGGTGCGGCAGCGCCTTGAGCACATCGTTGCCCTTGAGCGTCTGGGCCACCAACCGGGCACTGCGTTCGGCGCCATAGGGCGTCCAGTTGTGGTCGCCCTTGAAGTAGAAGGGCTGTCCGGCTGGCTGGGGCGCACCCAGCAGGTTGCTGAAGTCGGCGACCTGAATGCCCAGCTCGCGCACGCGGTCCAGCGTCAGCACGTAGTTCTGCCGGGCCCGTGCCTGATCGAAGCTGGCCAGTTCCAGCGGCGTCAGGCGGTCGGCGTGCAGCAAGCCGCGGCTGGGTGGCATCACCAGCACCAGTTCGACTCCGCGTTGGGCGAGCCCGTCGCGCAGGCGCTTGAGGGCTCTGTAACCATTTTCATCGAGGCCGAAGTCAGTGCGGAAATCGCTACGGGTGCGAAAGAGCCATTGGTCCTTGGCCTCCACCAGGGTCGCGTAGTTTTTCAGCTCCGGTTGCTCGTAAAAGGTCGCCTGTGCCGCTTGCGGGCACAGCTGGCAGCAAGCCTCGGCCGTGTACTGCGGCTGCGCCTGTGCCCCCATCGACATGGACAGCAAGGTCACAGCGGCAAATCCATGAAGGGTGTTCATCGGCAGGCTCCTCACAGGGTGGCGGGCAGAATCAGTGCGGCGGCATGGCGGCGCAGGAGGATGTCCATCAGGTCGCCCTGGACCTCTCCCAGCAAACCGGTGAAGGCCAGGCCGTCCTGTTTCTGTGGCGCCAGAAAGGTCAAGTCATAGAGTTCCAGGCGCGAGGGTGAAAACACGGCGATGGGGCTGGAACCGTTGCCGATCAGCTTGCCGCCGACCACGGTGAGCGACAGCTTTTCTTCGTAGGGGTCTTCCTTCAGGTCGCGGTCGCTGCCACGCAAATCCTTGATGTGGCCGTAGATCCCGGTCAGGGCATTGGCCATCAGCTCGTTTTCATAAAGCCGCACGCCGGTGCTGTTGCGCACCCGAATGCCGTGCCGGTCATTGTCAGCCGCGCGGTTACGCCACATCAGGTTATTGCCGCTCTCATACACGGTGATGCCGTCGGAGCGATTTTTGTAGGTCTCGTTGTAGGCGAGCAGGTTATTGACGCTGGAACGGTCCAGGACAATGCCGGACAGCTGATTGTTGTAGGTGCGGTTGTAGATGATCCAGCTATCGTTGACCTCGCGCGAGAGGATGATGCCGTGCTTCTTGTGGGTATCGAAGACATCGTTATGGGCAATGATCAGCCGACGCGAACGGTCGTGCGGGTCGATGCCATACACGATGTTTGCGCGATAGGTGTTGCGCAGAATCACCACGTCGTCGGCTTCATAGCAGTAGAAGCCGAAATAGTTGTCGACGAACTGTGAATTGATCAGCCAGCCGGTCGGCTTTTTGCGCTTCATCTTCGGCGCCATGCTCGGGCTGTACTGGGAAATACTCACCCCATAGCTCTTGCTTTCGGTGTAGCCGAAGCTGGTGATGGTGCTGTTGACGATGTAGGTCTCGGTGCCGCCCCAAGAGATGAGAAACGGCCGAAACGCGTCGTCTTTTTTGAACCAGGCCGGGCTGTCGTCTTTCTCGCTCCAGGCGCTGACCTTGGTATCGGTAATAAACAGCTTGCCGTCATTGACCAGGAAGGAACCGCCGTCCTGGGACAAGCGCAGCTCCTTGACAGACTTGTCGATATGCAGTGTTGCCCCGGGACGAATGACGATCGGCAGGCGCGCCAGAAACACCCCCGGCGCGGTTTCGCGCAAGGCGGTCTGTGGCAGGCTGCGCGCCAGTTGCGTCAGGCTCATGTAGCCACGGTCGATGAAGATCGCCACGGGCATTTGCTTCTGGCGCACCACCCATTCCTTGAAGCGATCTTCTCCGCCGATGAACTCGTCGAGCGCGTTTTCCTTGAGCATTGGCTGGATCAAGGCGCGGCCGGCGGGCTTGTAAGCAATCTTCGCCGCGACGGCCTCGGCCGTGTAACCGGACAGGTCGGGCATTTTCGGCTCCTTGATCAGCAACGACGTTCCAGGCGCCTCGCTGATGGTGTAGCGCGGTATCAGGATGTCACCCGCCGCGTTGGCGCCTGCCGTCTGCATCAACAGCATGGCGGCGAGCAACAGTCCTATCTTGACGACACGGTCCATAAGTCTCACTCATCAAAAAGCGCAACCGGGTGTGATTCAGTGCGTGGTTGCCCACGGTGGCATCACCGTGGGCAACGACCTGTTCCTAGATTTTCCAGACAAAATCAATGAACGCCCGATGCATGCTCGAATCGGTGTCATTGGCGTAGGCGTCACCGGGGAAGAACACGCCCAGGCGCAAGCGGATCAGTGCCGACGGCTCGTCGACCCAATCCACCATGCTCGCGGGCAACAGGCCTTGCTTGAAGTACTTGGTCATGACCAGATCGACTTCCTGGCCCAGGTCCTTCTCGCCGTCCACCAGCGCTGCATTGACGATCCCGTCGTCGCCGGTTTGCTGTTCGTCGTCGACCCGCCAGAAGCGGTGGTAGACGAGGCTGGCGTCGTAGTCCTCGCGCATCTGCCAGGAGCCGAACAGCGTCGCCGTCTGAAGGTTGCTCAGTTCACCGCGAAAGGCTTCACCGAAGCGGTGTACGCGCGAACGCGTGCCGGTGAAGTTCGAGCGGTTGCTCTGCAGGCCGGTTTGCTGGTACTGGTTTTCCTGATCGTTGCCACCGCCGTCGCCGCGAGCGGCGGCGGCACCGACACGCCAGCTTTCATCGATGTTCCAGCGCAGGCCCAGGTCCGCCGCCCAGGCGTTGACATCGCCACTGGTGTGCCCCGTCGCGATTCGATCGCCGACGGGGTCGATCACGCTGGTGAGGTTGTCGCGATCACCGGTCAGCCAGGTCGCGGAGGCCCAGTAATTGAGCGGCATCGTCGAGCGGTAGTTGTAGCCGTCACCGTTCGCCTCGAGACCGACCCAGGTCAGGCTGCCGGTGTTGGTCTTGTCGAGCGTATCGACCTGCTCGCCGGGATCGGGCAGGCTGCCGCTGTCCTCTGAGTGATGGACACGCAGGCCTACCCAGTTATTGGGCGTCCATTGTGTGGAGATGTCGGCGAAGACGTGGGAACGGTCTTCATCTTCGGGCGCCAGGTCGTCGAAATCGGTGCGATAGTCGGAAAAGCGTTGGGCGGCGCCGATGTGGGTGCGCAGCAGTGTGGTTTCGAAGGTCCAGTTGAGCGCTTCGATGTTGGTGTCCATCCACTGGCCACTTTCCTCACGCAGACGCTGGCGGCCCAAGCGCAGATGCTCGCCCGGATAGGCAGTGATGCCCGAATAATCAACCCAGAATTCGCGCAGCGCCAGATAGCTGTCATCCGCCTCACGGGTGTTGTTCTGGTCGGCGCCGTTGTTCACCGTATCGGTGTCGATGGTATCCGTCGCGGCCACCGCCTGCGCCATCGTATAGGCACTCCAGTTACCCCATTGGCCAAAGGCCCAGGGGCGCAAATCGATGCCTATATCGTTGAGGGTGCCACCGGATGCCGTGCCAAGGTCCCGGTCGTCTTGCGACTCACCGGTAATCTTCACATCCAGGCCGAAATTCTTCGGCGCCACTTCCGCCGCCAGCACCAGACCGGCGCTGCACATCAGCGAAACTCCCAGACCATAACTAGCCAACAATGCTTGCTTCATAGTAAGTCCTGTCCATTTTCCGGAGTTTGCAGCCTGGCTAAAGCCGCGCCCGTCAAACGGGCCTGGGCTTCTTCCTCAAGCAAGGGCTGCGCGATTTTCTTTTCTGCCGGGGTCATACCCGACTGCAGGGCCGATAGCACAGGTCCTGCGTTGACCACGCCCTGGCGTTGCGCAAGCTGCGCAAAGACAAAAGCGTTGATCCGATTGACCTTGACCCCGCGGGAGTCGGAGAACATGTGGGCCAGGGCCAGATCGGCGTTGGGCGAACCATTGCGGGCCGCCAGCAACAAATGTAGCAGTGCTTTCTGTGGGTCAACCTGGCCGAGATAACCACGACGGTACAATTGGCCCAGGTAGTAGTTCGCCCCGACTTCACCGGCTGCGGCTGCCTTGAGCAAATGCTGTTCAGCCAGGCGCGGATCCTGAGGTAACCATTTGCCGAGGTAATACAGCCGTCCGGTCAGCAGTTCCGCCCGCGGGTCGCCCGCTTCGCGCCCGCGCTGCAGCGCCGAGAGCAATTGCGGCGCGTCGCCTTGGGCGGGGTAGTCGTCGATCAATCGTGCCAGGCTGGTCCAGGCCGGCGGATAGACCGGTGCCAGTTCTTCGAGCAGGCGCTGGGCGCTTTGCGGATCGGCCGGGCCTTCGAGGGCGGGCGAAGACAGCACGCGCGCCACGGACTCGACCCGCAAGGGCGCGACGCGGCCCTCGCGCAAACCCTGGCGCAGCTGCGCCAGCAAGTCCGCTTGCGCCTTGGGCTGGGCACGCATCCGGTTGATGGTCGCCAGCTCCACGTAGCAGGCATCGAGTACCGCCAGCCGAGCCCGGCACAACTGTTCGATCTGCGGCAGGTGGGCGTTATAGGTGCCCTGATTGCGGTAGATCAGAATCTGCGCCAGGTCGGCTTCGGCAATGCCCTGGGCCCGCCAGCTGTCGACTTTCTGCTGCGGATCCACCACCGGCGCCATTCGCGGGTAGCCCAGGTACAGCAACGTCAGCGGCACCACCGCACTGAACTCGCCTTTATCCAGCGCGCCTTCCAGCAGTTGTCGGGCTTCGTGCACTTTCTGGGGATCATTCGGGCTCTGGCGCAGTAACAAACGGCCCAGGCGTGACTGCGCCTTGACCGATCCCGGCGCAGCCTGGCGGTACAAGGCTTCCGCCTCTTTCAGGCTCTGCGGGTCGCCCGCCGAGGCCGTCAAGTCGCCCATTCCGGCCTGGGCGTCGGCATAACCGTCCTCGGCCAGCGCTGCGTAGTTCTTGCGTGCCGTTTCAAAATCGCCGCGCTCCATGGCCTCGCGCGCCAACCCTTGGTCGGGCAGGGTGCCGCAGCCGTGGATCATCGTCAGCGCAGCGGCCAGCGCAGAAAACCGCAGCCCCGATCGCCATGCGCCGTTCATTTTCCGGCCGCCATGACTTTATTCTCCCACGTGTTTTTCACCCAGGTATTGGCTGCCGAGGCACTCTGCACCCAGGCATTGCCCTGCAGCTCTTCGATACTGACTTCCACCGGACGCCCGGCCTGATCGGTTTGCAACGGGCTGTCAGGCTCGATGGTGACCCGCAGGTCGGAGGCGAGGCCGCCGTTGTCCAGCGCCACCGCGGTGATTTTGCCCGTGCGCGGCTGTTCTTCACCGATCAGCTGGAAGTTCACCACCTTGCCAGGCTGGATCTTGGCGAAATTCTTGTAGGGGAAGCGCGCCTCGATGGTTGCCACCCCGTCAATCGGCATCAACTCGTACACCGTGGTGCCCTTGCCGACGACCTGGCCGTCCGGCACCAGTTGCGACACCACCCGGCAATCGCAGGGGCTGGTCAGCGAACCTTGCAGGGTTCGGCTGAACAGGCGCTCGAGATTTTCCGGGGTCGCCTGCCCGGGCGGCAGGTTGCCTTTCATCACATCCAGCAGCGAGGCGGAAAAGGTCGCCAGCGGGGCGCCCTTGGACACCACCGCCCCGACCTTGACCAAAGAGTTAACGCTGCCGTCGCGCGGCAGGCCGATCAACTGGCCGGGCACATTGACCCGCGCCGATTCGGCATGAGTGACGTAGTAAATGCCATACAACTGGTGCACCACATAACCAAAGGCCGCGAGGCCCACGAGAAACATCAGCAGGCTTATCGTGGTCGCCCGCAAGCGCCCGAAAACGCCCATGCCGTGGCCGCTTTCATGTTTTCGCGGCTTGGTGAAGTTGTCGCGTTGCTGGGTCACGAGCATGTCGCCCAGGCTGATCACCCCTCCCGAGAGGTAAGAGGTGATCACATAACGCAAGGCGGAAATCGCACGAGGGCGCAGGTTGTGAAACTCGCAACCTATCCGCCGCCCATCGTCGTTAATCGAGCGCACGACAAACTCCACATCGATGGCAAACCCGAGCGCATCGACCTGGAACACCAGTTTGCCTTTGTGTTGCCGGCCCACGATCAGCGATGTGCCCGGCTGACTCAGGCTGAATCCACCGGCCGACAAGTCGAGCAGCTCGCAATCGAGCGCCTCCCGGTCGGGTCCGTGAAACTTGATTCTCGCCGGCAGGGTCAGCCGCGCATGCTGACGCTGTACCTCCGACTCATGCACGACACTGTCATCGACAGCAACAAAAGCTGTGTTCATAACGCGTTCCTTCCCATCGATTGAGTCTGATCCGGCACGGCCTGCCGATTGCCCTGACACCTGTGCTACACAATCCACATCAGCAGTGCGCAAAACACACTGCCAGCCGAAAACGTCATGGCCCGTGACGACCAGGTATTGAACCAGCGCTGATAGTTGGCCAGTCCGCGGTCGAGTTTGGTTTTCTGGCGCGTCCACGATTGCTGGTCGAGGCGGAAGAACACATAGATTTTCACCATGGCGCCGACCAGCTGGTTGTAATAGAGAATCAGTGGATAAGCCGGCCCGACCGGGTGCCCCGAAGCCAGCAACAGAAGACTCAGGATCAAGCGCGTCACGCCGATCCACAGCACATAGATCAGCAGGTAGGCGAAGCTGTATTTGAGGCTGGCAATGATCGCCACTGAAGGCCCGAGCAGGCTGGCCCACATCGATACGCGTTGGTCCAGCAGCACCAGCGAGGTGAACCAGCCCAACCGCCGCACGCCCAGGTGCAGGGCTCGCGAGTTCTGCCGCAGGTTATTGCCATACCAGCGGAACATCAGCTTGCGGCTGGCCTTCAAGAAACTCTTTTCCGGGGGATGCTCGACGGTGTTGATCGCCGCATCGGGCACATAAAAGGTGTCGTAGCCGAGGCGCATCAGGCTGTACCAACTGGACTTGTCATCGCCGGTCAGGAAGCGGAAACGGCCCAGACGCCAATGCTGCAGATAATCGCGTTCAACGTCCTGGATAAACCCCGGGTCGGTCACCACCTGGGCGCGGAATACCGACATCCGCCCGGTCATTGTCAGCACTCGCTTGCCCAGTGCCATCGAACACATATTGATGTGCCGCTGGGCGAAACGCAGCTTGTGCCATTCGCTCATCAGGTAGCTGCCGCGCACCTCGCAGAACTCATTGGTGGTCAGCCCGCCGACGTTCGGAAACAGCTTGAACCAGGGCACGGTCTTGCGCACCAGTCCGGGTGAAAGCACGGTGTCGCCATCGACCACCGCCACCACCGCGTCGGCATCCGGCACATGCCGGGAGATGGCCCGAAAACCGTGGGCCAGGCCATCGCGCTTCCCCGTGCCGGGAATCCGTACAAAGCTCAGCTTGATCTGCTCCGGTGGGGTATAGCTGTCCCAGAGTGCTTTGATCAGCAGTTCATCGGCCAGCTCGACGATGGAGCAGACCACCGTGGTCGGGTAGCCACAACCGATGGCCTCTTCGATCACCGAGCGGTAAACCTGCGCCGTGGTCAACGCATCGATGCGAAAACTGGTGACCAGCAAAAACACATGGGACGGATCGGCACTGCTGCCGAGCCGGGTGACTTTGCGTCTGTAGTAAGGGAACACCAGATAAAGGAACAGTAACCCCCGAAGGTAGTGGATAGCGCCCATCGAATAACGCCAGATACCGACCGCCCCCAGCAACAGGAGAAAGTCCCTGGATTGGGGATCGAAAACCGAGCGCGGCAGCATCAGTGCAAGCCCCAACAGCGCGGTGACGTAGAACAGCCAGCCCGTCGCTTCGCGCAAATAATTCCTGGAATCAGCCATGCCTGTGACTCCTGTTCGATAAACCCGTATTGCCCGGGGTGCAGTTCGGCGATTCTCTAGCCCTTACCAGCAGATACCTTCGACCCGATCGTCACTGACGTTTGGCATGAAACCCACCAGGTCGACCACGTGCTTGCCTTCGGGCGCCTCAAGCGCAAAGGCTTTGAAGGACTCGTCACCGTTACCCAGAACAATGACCTCTGCCCCCTCGATCACTTTTGTCAGGTCTGCGCGCAACAGCGAAGCCAGGTGTGGAATCTTCGACTCGATGTAGTCCTTGTTGGCCCCGTAGATACGCGCGTATTCCACGTTGCGGTCGAAGATATGCAGGTCGTAGCCCTTGCCGATCAACATTTCGGCCAACTCGACCAGTGGACTTTCGCGCAGGTCATCGGTGCCCGCCTTGAAGCTCAGGCCGAGCAGGGCGATACGCCGTTTGCCGTAACTGGTGATGATGTCGAAGGCTCTTTGTACCTGCGCCGCATTGCTGCGCATGATCGAGGCCAGTAGCGGGTGCTCGACATCCAGTTGCCCGGCGCGATAGTTCAACGCACGCACATCCTTGGGCAGGCAGGAACCGCCGAACGCGAAACCGGGGCGCATGTAATAACGCGACAGGTTGAGTTTGGTGTCCTGGCAGACCACGTCCATCACATCGCGACCGTCCACGCCGACGGCCTTCGCGATATTGCCGATCTCATTGGCGAAGGTCACTTTTGTCGCGTGCCAGACATTGCAGGTGTACTTGATCATCTCCGCCACTTCGATGCTCCTGCGCAGGAGCGGCGCGTCCAGCTCCTGGTAGAGTGCGACGAGCATGTCACCGCTGCGCTGGTCGAATTCACCGATCACGGTCATGGGCGGGCAGTTGTAATCCTTGATTGCAGTACTTTCGCGCAGGAACTCCGGGTTGATCGCCACGCCGAAGTCGACCCCGGCCTTCTTGCCGGAACAGTCTTCAAGAATCGGGATGACCACGTTCTTCACGGTGCCCGGCAGCACTGTGCTGCGCACCACCACCGTATGCCAACTGTCCTTGGTATGCAGGGCTTCGCCGATCTCGCGGCAGACCGACTCGATGTAGACCAGATCCAGATCGCCGTTCTTCTTGCAGGGCGTAGCGACGGCGATGAACGACATATCCGTGTCCATCACGGACGCTTTTACATTACTGGTACCCCGCAGCCGCCCAAACTGCACCCCCTGCTCGAGCAGAGCCTCCAGGCCTGGCTCAACGATGGGCGACTTGCCCTGATTGATCAGGTCGATTTTCACCTGAGAGATATCCACCCCGATTACGTCATGACCGCGAGCACAGAGACAGCCCGCGCATACAGCGCCCACATACCCCAAACCAAATATGCTGATACGCATCGGTGAGTTCCCCATATACCCTGATTCCGAAATGCCATCGACATGCCGCGGACACCGACAGTAACTCTGTCGGACCAACTAATCGGCTGTTTTGTATGGCGTTATACGCGACCCGCACTTGCAGAAATGAGAGTGTAGACAAACATATCAAAAGCACTGTCATTTTTTTTAACAGAAATTTCGAACACTTTTTGTGAACACAATAATTATTAGGATCCCAAAAGAGCGTGCCAAAGCAACAGCCATTTATCGAAAAATAAATTTCAATTAAAACAGGTAGATAGATGATTTATGGCGATTAGTCATAAGAATGGAATGTGATTTTTTGCACCAAAAACAGGCGGTCAATTACATTGGTTTTCCGATGAGCACTGACGCGGTGCAACGCCAGCGTTACAACTTTTTTATCATGTCTTTTGAATTTTTCTTATTGTGTAAAGTTGCTGAGACATGTCAATTTTTGAATGTCTGTTTTATTGGCGCTTATGTAAGGCGTCATAGTAAAAACATTGGAACTACAGAAAATGATCACGCAACAAAAAACCGCATCAGTGCGGTTTTTTGTTTACTCGCTTCGACAATCCGAAGCGGCGCTTAAAGGCTGTTGGCGAGTTTTCCGGTCGAGAGGCGGCGCTTGTAAGCGGTGTCGCGATTGGCCAGCCAATAGTAGAGCGGCGAGGTGATGATCAGGCCCACCAGCCAGGACAAGTCGGCCCCATTGATGTGCTCTGAAATCGGCCCGACATACAGCGGCGTGTTCATGAACGGAATCTGCACCGCAATCCCGATTGCATACGCCAACAACGCCTGCGGGTTGTACCGGCCATAGATCCCGCCATCGACCTTGAAGATCGAATGGATGTCGTACTGACCTTTGTGAATCGCGTAGAAGTCGATCAGGTTGATCGCGGTCCACGGCACCAGCACCACGAGCAGCACCAGCACCATGTCGACGAAATGGCCGATGAAGTTGGCGGAAGCGCCGACGGCGGCGAAGCAGCAGGCGGCGAGGATGATGATCGAGAGGACGGCACGGCTTTTGGCGGTGGGGATCCAGCGGTAGGCGAAGGTCTGGACCAGGGTGATCAGCGACAGCACGGCGCCGTAGAGGTTGAGGGCATTGTGGCTGATGACGCTGAGCAGGAACAGCACGAGCATCAGCGGGCCGATGGAGCCGGTGGCGAGTTTGACGGCGTCCATGGTGTCCATGCCGACGGGGGTGGCGAGCACGGCGACGGCGCCGAAGATGAATGAAAGGCTGGAGCCGAGCACGGTGCCCAGATAAGTCGTCCAGAACGTTGCGGCCACGGGCACGTTGGCCGGCAAGTAACGTGAGTAGTCGGAGACGTACGGCGCGAAGGCGATCTGCCAGAGCGCAGCGAGCGAGACCGTGGCCAGCCAGCCGGAAATGTTGAAGCTGCCACGGGTGAGGAAGTCGGCGGTCTGCACGTGGGTGAAGATGTAGCCGAAGCCGAGCACGATACCGGCGCCGAGCACCCAGGTGCCGATGCGGTTGAGCACGTGGATGAAGCGGTAGCCGATGATGCCGATGATGCCGGAACCCAGGGCGCCGATGACGATGCCCACCGGCACCGGCACGCTGTCGACCACGCCGTGCAGGGACTTGCCGGCGAGGACGATGTTGGAGGCGAAGAAGCCGATGTACATGATGCCGGCGATCAGCACCACCAGCAGGGCGCCGAGGGAGCCGAACTGGGCGCGGCTCTGGATCATTTGTGGAATGCCCATCTGCGGGCCCTGGGCCGAGTGCAGCGCCATGAGCACGCCGCCGACCAGGTGGCCGACGAGGATGGCGACGATTCCCCACACCAGGTTCAGGTGGAACATCTGCACGCCAAGGGCGCCGGTGACGATGGGCAGCGGGGCGATGTTGCCGACGAACCAGAGGGTGAACAGGTCACGGGTTTTGCCGTGGCGATCTTCGGGCGGCACATAGCCGATGGTGTGTTTTTCGATGAGCGGGGCGGAGGTTGTTGCTGCGCTAACCATGACGGACTCCAAGGCAATTTTGAGTACGTGGACGTACTTCGGTAAGCGCCGCGCGGGGGGCGACGCTTTTCTTGTTGGAGTTGATGATGTGCGGTGGATGGGGATAGATAAATTACAAAGATTGTTGGTATAGACGTTAAAAAATGTAGGTCGCAGGGCAGCCGAAAACCCTGTGGGAGCTAGCCTGCCAGCGATAGCGATTTGACAGTCAACACTGATTTGGCTGACAGATCGATATCGCTAGCAGGCTAGCTCCCACAGGGATTTTGGGGTGTTCAGAATTGTGTTATTCGCTGATTGATAGCAGCATCCGTTGCAGCATGGCGTCACAACCGTCCAATTGTTCGAGGCTGACGAATTCGTCCGGTTTGTGCCCTTGATCCATGCTGCCAGGGCCGCACACAACGGTGGGAATGCCAGCGGCGTCGAACAGGCCGCCCTCGGTGCCGAAGGCCACTGTGCCGAACGCTCGGGAGCCGCAGAATGCAGCGATCAACTCAGCCGCCTCGCTGTGTGCATCGGTCACTAATCCGGGGTATGCCGAGAGTTCACTGAAGCGAATCTCACTCTGTTCACTCACCGCACGCATTCGCGGCAGCACCTGCTGCTCGGCATAGGTTTCCAGTTCCCGGGCGACGTCGCTTGGATCATGCGAGGGCAGGGCACGGATCTCGAAATCGAAACGGCAATCGGCGGGTACGATGTTCAAGGCTTTGCCGCCGCCAATCACACCGGCTTGTACCGTGGAAAATGGCGGATCGAAACGCGCGTCGCGGTGCTCGGGCGCTTTGAGCCTGTTGCCGATCCGTCCCAGTTCACCGATCAGTTCGGCGGCATACTCAATGGCATTGACCCCAAGCGGCGCGTACGCCGAATGGCACGCGTGACCCTGGATATCGCAGCGCATCGCCAGTTTGCCCTTATGCCCGAGCACCGGTTTCAGCTCGGTCGGCTCGCCGATGATGCACAGCATCGGTTTGACTGGCCGTTGTTCCAGCGCCGCCAGCAACGAGCGCACGCCGAGGCAGCCGATTTCTTCATCATACGAGAGCGCAATGTGCACCGGCCGTCGCAACGGGGCGTTCACCAACGAAGGAACGAGGGCGAGCACGCAGGCAATGTAGCCTTTCATGTCCGCAGTACCGCGACCGAACAACTTGCCGTCGTGCTCGGTGAGTTCGAACGGCGCGACGGTCCATGGCTGGCCATCGACGGGCACCACGTCGGTGTGCCCCGACAGCACGATGCCCGGCTTGTCCGCCGGGCCGATGGTGGCGAACAGGTTGGCCTTGCTGCGCTGCTCGTTGTAGATCAGTTCGCATGGCACGTCGAAGCTCGCGAGGTAGTCGCGGACAAATTCGATGAGCTGCAGGTTTGATTCGCGGCTCGTGGTGTCGAATGCCACTAACGTCGCCAGCAAATCGTGGCTGGCGCTCATCGGTCGTCTCCGGCGACACCGTACCCTGGGGATTTGTCCGGGGCGAGGGCGCGGTCGATGTAGTCCTGGACTTGCGGGCAGTAGGCAACCCAGAGCTTTTCCAACTGGCCGATGGGATCATCGTCCGCCCAATCGACCCGCAGGTTGATGATCGGCCAGGTCAGTTCGCCGACCACCACCATCGCCGCCGAATGCACCGGCCCGGCTTCGCCACCGGCGGCGATGGCTGCTTTCATCGCGGCGAGCAAGCGGTCGGCCAGTTGCCCTTCGCCGTGTTCGAAGGCTTCAACCATGGCTTCGATCACCGAGCGGTCCGCGAGCATGTTGCCGGCGGCGACGCATTGTTCGCCGGACACGGCGTTGTGGTTACCCAAGGTTTGCGCGCCACTGAAATGAGCGGTCTGGCCAAGGTGGTCAATCGCCGTGATCTGCCGGTATTGGCTGTAGCCATTGCGCGTGAGGACTTTGTCCAGCGCTTCCGCCGGGGCGAGGCCTTGCTCCATCAGGGCGAGGACGTCCGGGCCGAGGGACGGGAGGGTGATGTTCTGTGTGGAGACGGCACCGACACCCGGCAGCAGCCAGGGGCAGCGGGCGCCGACGGCGATGCTGGAGGAACTGATCGCAATGCCGAACTGACCGGTTTCCGGGCAACGGGCGGCGATGGAGAAGGTCATGGGGTTTGCTCCTTGGTTTGCCTTGGCGAATGTGGTGTCTTGGCTGGCCTCTTCGCGGGCAAGCCAGCGATGGCCGCGACGCGGTGTCCCTGCTTACTCGGGAATCACCGCAATCACATCAATCTCCATCAACCACTGCGGTTGCCCCAACGCCGACACCACCAACCCGGTCGAAATCGGAAACACGCCTTTGAGCCACTTGCCGACTTCCTGATACACCGGCTCGCGATACCGCGGATCGATCAGGTACGTGGTGGTTTTGACGATGTGGCTCAGGTCGCTGCCAGCTTCTTCCAGCAATTGCTTGACGTTGCGCATGGCCTGTTCGGCCTGGGCTCGCGGGTCACCGAGACCGACCAGTCTGCCTTCGAAATCCGTCCCGACCTGGCCACGAACATAAACCGTGTTGCCCGCGCGGACGGCTTGGCACAGGTCGTTGTCCAGGCTCTGGTTCGGATAGGTTTCCTTGGTGTTGAACATGCGGATACGGGTATGGGTTGGCGTGGACATTTGTCGCTCCTGGCAGAAAAAGGTTTAAGCACTGACCGTGGTTTTATGGGCGAGCGGGGCTTGGTCAGCCTCGCGTTGCGCCGCGTCGTGGTAGTCGAGGTAGGAACGTTGAATGGCGATGTGATCCGCCACGTATTTGGCATCGTGCCAAACGCCCCAGATGAACGAAGACCCGCGACGCGACTGCCATGGCAGTCCGAGGAAATACACACCCGGTTCGCTCGACACGCCGCGCTGATGCCGTGGTTTGCCCTTGTCGTCGAAGGCGTCAACGGTGAGCCAGCTGTAATCCGTGGCAAAACCGGTGGCCCAGATGATCGAGGTCACGCCGGCCTTGGCCAGGTCGAGTTCAAGAATCGGCTGGGTCACGCATTCCGGGTCGGGGAAGGTGATGCGCGCTTCAGGTTCTTCCGGCAAGTCCAGGCCATTGCGTTCGATGTAAGCGTCGGCGGCGTTGAGCAACGCCAGATAATTCTCGTCGCCGCGTGCCAGGTTCTCCGCCAGGTTCGGTTGGAAAGTCGCCACGCCGCCATTGAATGATTGAGTCAGACCGACCAGCGTCATTCCGCGATGGGCGAGGCCTCGGAAGTCCACAGTGCGGCCGCCATGCGCGCCACTCACCGCGATGGTGACGTGTTCCCGCCCCGGCTTCATCGCCGCCTGGTCCCACTCGCCGAGCACGCCCAGCCACCAGCAGAAATCCCGGTTGCGATAGGCGCGAGGAGGGCGGTCGTGGGCGCCGACGGAGAGGTAAACCTGCTTGCCGGCACGTTGCAGTTCATCGGCGATCTGCACGCCCGACGAGCCGGCGCCGACCACCAGAACAGCGCCTTCAGGCAATTGCTGCGGATTGCGGTAATCGGCGGAGTGAATCTGCAGGAACGGCTGATCCTGCGGCGCAATCGGCGGAATGACCGGACGCTGGAACGGCCCGGTGGCGGCGACCACGCGGTTGGCCTCGATCACACCTTCAGAGGTTTCAATGGTGAAGCCTGGCCGACCGACGTTGCGTTCAACCTTCAGCACATCCACACCGGTGCGGATCGGCGCGTTGAATTTCTTCGCGTAGGCTTCGAAGTAATCGGCGACACGCTCTTTCGGCGCAAACGCATCGGGGCTGAGGTCGTCAAAATCAAGACCCGGAAAGCGGTCATGCCACGCCGGACCATTGGCCACCAGCGAATCCCAGCGCCCGGTGCGCCAGCGCTCGGCAATGCGGTTGCGCTCCAGCACCAGGTGCGGCACGCCCAGTTTGCTCAGGTGTTCACTCATGGCCACGCCAGCCTGACCGGCGCCAACAATCAGCGTATCTGTTTTTGTTTTTTCAGTGGTCATCTCAATACCCTTCGACGTTGGAGTCAGGTCGCGAGCGGCCTGCCATTTCTTGGGCTCAAGACTAGGGATGACCCTGGTATCGGTAAAATATTATTAAGCTGGCATTTGAGTATAAATAACTGAGGCAGAGCGTTTGATTCAGCAGGGCGGTAAACTGGCCGCCACCTTTTTTCCCTCGAACAAGAGATCCCCATGGCGAACCAAGACATCACCTTCACCCCCGATCCCGATGCGGATTCCATCTCCTCCGATGTGGCCGGCTTCAACGGTATCCTGGTCTCCACGCAGATCCCGACCCGCGCCGACGGCAGCCTGGAACTGGGCGACATCACCCTGCAGAGCGAGTGCACGTTGCAGGCATTGAAGGTGGCGCTGGAGCGCGCCGGCAGTTCCATGGACCGGGTCATGCACCTGACCATCTACCTCACCGACATGGCCGACCGCGCCGCGTTCAATGAGGTTTACAAGCGTTTCTTCGCCAAGCCGTGGCCGGTTCGCGCCGCGGTAGGCGTGGCGTCGCTGGCGGTGGAAGGCATGCGTGTGGAAGTGACCGCGATGGCGGCCAAGGGCTGAGTTCGCGGGCGTGAAACACGACCTGTAGGAGCCTGGTTGCTGGCGATCGAGTACGCCTCGGTTTTTCAGGAACACCGCGGTGACGTGAGCGCCAGCAAGCCGACTCCTGCAACGACGGCGCTTTTTCGGAACGCTGTTCGTTACATCGTGTTGCTGGCGGGGGCCAGGTTACCCAGCAACCACTCGATAAAACTCCGCGCCAGGGGATTGTTCTCGCTGTCCCGGTGAGTCAGCAACGCCCAGTTCGGCCCGCGAATGGTTTCCTCTACCAACGGCTGCAGCAATCCGTTGTCACGTGCTTGTCGACTCAATAGCTGACTGACCAGCGCGATCCCAAGCCCTGCGCACGCCGCATCCAGCAGCAACCCGGGGTCGGAAAAATTCAAGCCCTGGTCCTTCTGTCCCACATCGATACCAGCCTCCACGGCCCAATGACTCCAGTCCATTTCCCGCTCTCCGTGAAGGGTCGTGCGCTGTTCGATAGGCACCGCCAGCACATCGGGGTGGCAGGCCGGATAGAGGCGGTCGGCGTGCAGCACCTTGAAACTGCATTCAGCCTGGGAGCTGATGTCATCGCGCACCGCGAGGTCGATGGTCTGGGTGGTCATGTCCGGGACTTCGTCGGTGCTGAAAATCCACAGATCGACTTCCGGATGCTGACGCCGAAAATCCCCCAGCCGTGGCAGCAACCAGTGCCGGGCGAATGTCGGCGTGGTGTTGAGCACCAGTTGGTTGGGTTTCTGGTATTGCCCCAGACGCCGAATGCCAACCGCCAGTTGCTGCAATAACGCCTGGGTAGTGCTGAGCAAATCGTGACCGGCATCGGTCAGGCTGACGCTGCGTCCGCTGCGGAAAAACAGCGGCTGCTCAAGGTACGCCTCTAGGGTTCGAATCTGCTGACTGATCGCTGATTGGGTCAGGTGCAGTTCGTCGGCAGCCTTGTGGAAACTGCCCAGCCGGGCGGCTGCTTCAAAGCCGCGAAGGGTGCTGAGCGGGGGCCAGTGCTTGAGCATATCGATAAGTTCCTCTAATCACTTTTCTGCAAAATCCATCGTTTGTTAGCCCGTTTTTACGGCCGTAGCATGCATGCAAAGACCGCCAAGGTCATTTTCATTGAACACAATGACTTAACTCAAGGGTGCTTGTCATGCAGCAGAACGAACATCAACACACGGGCTGGTGGATGCCGGCAGAATGGGTAAAACACGCCGCGACCTGGATGGTCTGGCCGCACAACCAGGCACTCTGGGAGTCGGGGTGGCGCGTGACCCTGGCGCAAGTACAAAAGAATTTTGCCGGGGTCGCCAACGCCATCGCCCGGTTCGAACCGGTGAAAATGGTGGTCGATCCGTCGGCTGTGGCGAGTGCCCATGCATTGTGCGGACCCAACATCGAGCTGATCGAATTGGCGGTGAACGACAGTTGGTGCCGCGACTCCGGCCCAAGCTTCGTCTGCCACGCGCAACAAGGCCTCGCCGGGGTGAGCTGGCGCTTCAACGCGTGGGGCGGCAAGTCGGCGCACGATCTGGACGAAGGCCTGGCGCGTCGTGCACTCAATCACCTTGGCTTGCCGTGCTTTGGCACACCGCTGAGCAACGAAGGCGGGGCGATTCATGTGGACGGCGAGGGCACGCTGATCACCACCGAGTCGGTGTTGCTCAATCCCAACCGCAATCCCGGGATGAACAAGGCAGAGATGGAGGAGATTTTCACCCGCCTGCTGGGCGTGAAAAAAACCATCTGGCTGCCGGGCGATCCGGACTACGTGACCGGCGACATGACCGACGGCCATGTCGATGGCGTCTGTGCGTTCGCACGCCCCGGCGTATTGCTGGTGGATGCCACTCACGACAAGCAGTCGGTGTATGCCGAAGTGGCCCGAGAAAACCGCCGCGCACTGGAGCTGGCCACCGATGCCCAAGGCCGGAAGTTCGAGCTGATCGAGCTCTATGAAGCCACCGATGCGGTGGACACCGAAGCCGAAGTGTTCTGCGCGTCCTACACCAACTTCTACATCGCCAACGGCGCAATCATCATGCCGGCCTATGGCATCGATGCCGACCAGGTAGCCGCCGAAGTGTTGGCCCAGGCATTCCCGGGACGCGAAGTGGTGCCGGTGCGGATCAATCACCTGGCCCATGGCGGCGGCGGGGTGCATTGCATCACCCAGCAGCAGCCTGCCTGGCCAGTGAAGGGGTGATGCCATGACCTTTATGACGATTGCCACCACCCAAATGCCGTGCACCTGGGACTTGCCCTACAACCTTGATCTTGCCGAACAACTGGTCCGTGAGGCGGCCTCGAAGGGCGCTCAGGTCATCCTGTTGCAGGAGCTCTTCGCCACGCCGTATTTCTGCATCGAGCAAAGCCACAAACACTTGGCGCTGGCCGAAGAATACCGCTACAGCCGCGTACTCAAACGCTTTGCCGCATTGGCCAAGGAGTTGGGCGTGGTGCTGCCGCTGAGCTGGTTCGAGAAAGCCGGCAACGCCTACTTCAATTCCTTGAGCGTGGCCGATGCCGACGGGCGTCTGCTGGGGGTGTACCGCAAAACCCACATCCCCAACGCCATCGGGTATCAGGAGAAGGAATACTTCAGCCCCGGCGATACCGGCTTCCGGGTCTGGGACACCGCGTTCGGGCGCATCGGCGTGGGGATCTGCTGGGACCAGTGGTTTCCCGAGACCGCACGCTGCCTGGCATTGATGGGCGCCGAGGTGTTGCTGTTTCCGACGGCGATCGGCTCTGAACCTGGCTGCGCAGCGCTGGATTCACGGGATCACTGGCAGATGACGATGCGTGGTCACGCGGCGGCGAACATCTTGCCGGTGGTGGCGGCCAATCGCGTCGGTCGAGAAGTGGCGACCACCGATCCGACCCTGCAAATGAGCTTCTACGGCTCGTCCTTCATCTGCAACCACAAGGGCAAATTGCTCGCCGAGGCCGACCGCGACAGCACCGGCGTGCTGGTGCACAGCCTCGACCTGGCCGCCATGCGCGAAGAACGCCTGAGCTGGGGCATCTACCGAGACCGGCGCCCGGACATGTACGGCGCGTTGTTGAGTCAGGACGGTCGTCACCTTCATGCACGCTGGAACACTCAAGGAGTTTGATATGCGCATTCCGCACACGCTGTTGCTCGGCGCCTTGGGCCTGGCACTGGCCTCGTCATCGCTGCACGCCGAAGAGAAAACCCTCAGGTTGTACAACTGGGCCGATTATTTTGCCGAAGACACCCTGACGCGATTCACCGCCGAGACCGGCATCCAGGTGATTTACGACGTCATGGATGGCAGCGAAACACTGGAGGCCAAGATGCTCGCCGGCGGCAGCGGTTATGACCTGATCTTCCCCGGCGATACGGTGGCGGAACGCTTGATGCGCGCCGGGAGCCTGCTGCCGCTGGACCGATCAAAGCTCACCTCCCTGGATGACATCGAGCCCGGTTTGCAGAAGCTGCGCCGGCAATATGAAACCTCGAGTCAGGCTACCGTGCCTTACACCTGGGGCACCATCGGCCTGACCTACAATAATGAGCAGATCAAACAGCGCGTGCCGAATGCGCCGGTCAACAGCCTCGACATGTTGTTCAAACCGGAACTGGCCGGCCAGTTGGCCGACTGCGGTATCTCGATGATCGACTCGCCGGATGAAGTGCTCGCCGTCGTGCTCAATTATCTGGGCCGTGAGCCGCGCAGCGCCAAACCCGAAGACCTCGCGGCGGCGAGTGAACTGCTGATGAAACTGCGCCCGCACATTCGCAAGTTCCAGTCGCAACCGGTAACCGATCTGGTGAACGGCAACCTGTGCGTGTCGCTCGGTTACAGCGGCGACATGACCCAGGCGCAGAGGACGTCAGACAGTGCCGGCAAGCACACGAAGTTCGAGTACCGCATTCCCCGCGAAGGCACCACGGTGTGGATGGACACCATGGCCATTCCGGTCGACGCCAAACATCCGGAATACGCCTACGCGTTCATCAACTTCGTCATGCGTCCGGAGAACATGGCGGCCATCAGTAACTTCACCGGCTACCCGACATCCAACGCCAAGGCACGCCCGAGCGTCGATGCGACGATGCGCAACAACCCGGACATCTATCTGGATGAAGCCACTTATGCGCGGCTGATACCGGGCAAGGACATTCCGCAGTCCGACATGCGCGCACGGATGCGCACCTGGACCAAATTCAAGACGGCCACGGCGAAATGAGCCAATTTTCAAAGGATCACTGCATGTCGACGCGTCGTGAGTTCATCAAACAGGTATCGGTATTGGCGGGTGTGGGGGCTGCAGCGTCTTTCGGATTGGGTCTGACGCCCCTGCAAGTACACGCGGCGGCGCAGGGCAGTTGGCGGATGCCCGATGAGGGTGACCGGCACGCACAAGCGTTCATCGCCTTTGGCGCGCAAGAGGCCATCTGGGAAGACTTCACGGGTGATGTGCAAGCGGCGCTTGGCGGGATTGCGCGGACCATCGCCCGCTATGAGCCGGTGACCGTTTTCTGCCGCCCGCTCGAGCGGAGCCTGGCGCAGGAACATTGCGGTACTGCCAATATTACTTATGTCACCACCGAACTCGACGACATCTGGATGCGCGACACCGGCGCCAACTTCGTCATCGACGGGCAGGGTGGACTCGGCGCCGTGGATTTCAATTTCAACGGCTGGGGCGAAAAACAGCAGCATGCCCACGATGCGCATCTGGCGGCTCAAGTGGCCGACACGGCGGATGCCCATTATCTGCGCAGCGAATTGGTGGGCGAGGGTGGCGGCATCGAAGTGGATGGCCACGGTACCGGGATCATGACCGAGAGCAGCTGGATCAACCGCAATCGCAACCCTGACTGGAGCAAGGCCGACGTCGAGCAAGAACTGAAAGACCGGCTCGGCCTGCGCAAGATCATTTGGCTGCCAGGTATAAAAGGAAAAGACATCACCGATGCCCATGTGGATTTCTACGCCCGCTTCGTGAAACCCGGCGTTGTGATCGCCAGCCTCGACAACGACCCTGAGTCCTACGACTACAACGTCACGCGGGCCCATCTGGATATTCTGAAAAATGCCACGGATGCCGAGGGTCGAAAACTGCAGGTCCATACCGTGTCGCCACCGCTCAATCCGCGAAAGAGTCAATTCAGTCGAAACAACCCGGATTTTGCGGCTGGCTACATCAACTACTTCGTGATCAACGGCGCGGTCATTGCGCCGGAGTTTGGTGACAAGGTGGCAGATGCCAAGGCGTTTGCAGTGTTATCCGGGCTCTATCCGGATCGTGAGGTGGTGCAACTGAACATCGACGCCATTTCCGCCGGGGGTGGCGGTATACATTGTGTGACCAGTCATCAGCCGTTGGTTTAGTCTGGACGTTCCACTGCTTGAATCTGGTCTGGAGCGTTGCATGAAGGTTGGCGTGATTTCCGATACCCATGGTTTGCTCCGCCCTGAGGCGCTTGCCGCGCTGGAGGGGTGTGAGCGGATCATTCATGCGGGCGACATCGGCAGCGTCGATATTCTCGATCAACTGGCGTTGATCGCTCCCCTGCATGTCGTGCGCGGGAACAATGACCTGGACGCTCCTTGGGCCGAACATATCGCAGATAATTTGCGTTTCGATCTCAACGGGTGGGGGACGTTGCTGGTGCACGACATCGCCGATGTCCCGGTCGTACTCGATGCGGCCATCAAGCTGATAGTCACCGGCCATTCGCACAAGCCACTCGTGGAATGGCGTGGCGAACGGCTCTACCTCAATCCCGGCAGTGCGGGACGCAGACGCTTCAAATTGCCGGTGACGCTGGCGCTACTGGAGGTATTGGAGACGGCAATAGCGCCACGTCTGGTTTCCCTGCTGGAGTGAGTCTCGCAAAAACAAACGGCTCGTAAAACGAGCCGTCGTTGTGAGGAGGCTTAGCGGGGAAAGGTCAGATCAACCTCACAGGTGATCCGCATCAATCACGGCCTTGGCGAACGCCTTCGGATCTTCCTGCGGCAGGTTGTGACCGATGCCACCGTTGATCAGCCGGAACTCGTATTTACCGGTGAAGCGCTTGGCGTAGTCCTCGGGATTAGGGTGCGGCGCGCCGTTGGCATCGCCTTCAAGCGTGATGGTCGGCACGCTGATGGACGGCGCAGTGGCCAGTTTCTGCTCCAGCGCTTCGTATTGAGGCTCGCCCTGCACCATGCCCAGGCGCCAGCGGTAGTTGTACACGGTGATCTCGACGTGGTCCGGGTTCTCCAGCGCCTTGGCGCTGCGGTCGAACGTCGCGTCATCGAACGCCCATTTCGGCGAAGCCAGCTGCCAGATCAACTTGGCGAAGTCGTGGGTGTTTTTCTCGTACCCGGCACGACCGCGGTCGGTGGCGAAGTAGAACTGATACCACCACTGCAATTCAGCCTTGGGTGGCAGCGGGTTTTTACCGGCCGCCTGGTTACCGATCAGGTAACCGCTGACCGAGACCAGCGCCTTGACCCGTTCTGGCCACAACGCCGATACGATGTCGGCGGAACGTGCGCCCCAGTCATAGCCACCGAGCACGGCTTGTTTGATCTTCAGCGCATCCATGAAGTCGATGACGTCGCTGGCCAGCGCAGCCGGTTGGCCGTTGCGCACGGCTTTCTCGGACAGGAAATGGGTATCGCCATAACCACGCGCATACGGCATCAGCACTCGATAGCCCTTCGCGGCCAGCAACGGTGCGACCTCGTCATAACTGTGAATGTCGTAAGGCCAGCCGTGCAGAAGAATCACCACCGGTCCGTCGGCCGGGCCGGTTTCGGCGTAAGCCACATCCAGCAGTCCGGCCTTGATGTGCTTCAGTGGGCCGAATGGGGAGGGGGTTGTGTAAGTGACGTCAGCCTTGATCGCGGCGGGTTGTGCAACGGTGGTCGATTGGGCGTTGGCTGCACCGATAGCGCCAAACAGGGCGAGCGCGAGCATCGATGAGCCGACCAGACGGCGGTGGGTTTTAGCGTTTTTGTTTTGCAGTGCCATCTTCATCCTGATGTCTCCGTTGCAAGCCATTGGCCAGGGGGTCTGGCTGATCCCCTTGAAACCGTGTGTGCATTTGAACGCGATGACGTATCTGGGCTGTGTCGAATCGGCGGCCGGGTGAAAACTCATGTATCAGGAGGGTAGACAGATACACAGTGATACAAAGAGGCGAATCAGTCGGCGTTGGTCAGATCTGTTCCAGCAACCAGCTGCGGAACGCGATCAGCGACGGCAGCCTTTCGTTGCGCGGTGGATAGGTCAGGTAGTAACTGCGTTGACTGGCGAAGGGCAGGCCGAGGCTGATCAGCTCGGCGTTGGCCAGCTCGTCGGTCACCAGGATGCGCGGCACCAGACCGATGCCGATGCCGGCCCTGACGGCCTGGATCAAGTGCGAGGTGAGTTCGAAACTCGGTCCCAGGCGCATCATTCGATGGGGCAGGCCGTGGTGGCTGAACCACTCGCCCCAGACGTTGGCATTGTTCGCGACGTTGAGCAGCGTCTGTCCGCCAATGCGTTCCGGGGTCCAGGTGTCATGGGCCTCGGCCGCTTGCGGCGACATGATCACCATCAACTCTTCCGTGTGCAGACGATGGCTGATCAGGCCTGGCAGGTCGGCATTGCCGACGACGATCGCGGCATCGATGCCGCTGGTTTCGAAGTCGATCGCATCGATCCGGGAACTGATGTGCACCAGCATGCCGGGATGGGTTTTGTAGAAATCGTGAAGACGCGGCAGTAGCCACTTCGAGCCGAACGTTGGCAGGGTGGCCAGGCGCAAGGTTCCGCTGCCCGATTGATACGCCATCGCCTGTAACGTGGCGCTGCGGATGCGTCCGAGCGCGTCACTCATTTCCCGCTGATAGAGGCGGCCGACATCGGTCAACTGCACTTGCCGGCCTTCACGGCGAAACAGCGTCAGGCCCAGTTGTTGCTCCAGCGCCTGGACTTGCCGGCTGACGGCGCTTTGGGTCAGTGAGAGTTCCATCGCGGCGCGGGTGTAGCTTTCATGCCGGGCGGCGGCTTCAAAGGCCAGCAGCAACGACATGGAGGGAGTGAGGTGGCGGTAATTCATTCGTAAAAGTCATCGATAGCGGCAGGATTATCCGTTTGTCCGGCGCCACAGCCTGCAGGATCATTGGCGCAGCCGACGACCTGAGGCTGACCGATTAATGCTCAGGCGACAAGTGTTTTGATTTTTTCGTGTTAGACCTACAAGAGAACATTTTGCGATGATCGCCCAGCTGCCTACGGATGCCCTCGCTGCACAGTACCCGGAATTTCTTCAAGCCCTGCGTGCCAGCGGCTTCCGCGGTCAGCTCAGTGCCGACTACGCCACCCGTACCGTGCTGGCAACGGACAACTCGATTTATCAGCGCCTGCCGCAAGCAGCGGTATTCCCGCTGGACGCCGACGACATCGTGCGCATCGCTGCATTGATGGCCGAACCGCGCTTTCGCCAGATCAAGCTGACCCCGCGTGGCGGCGGCACCGGCACCAACGGCCAGTCGTTGACCGATGGCATCGTGGTCGACTTGTCGCGGCACATGAACACAATTCTTGAAATCAACGTCGCCGAGCGTTGGGTGCGAGTGCAGGCCGGCGTGGTCAAGGATCAGCTCAATGCCGCGCTCAAGCCCCATGGCCTGTTCTTCGCACCGGAGCTGTCAACGTCCAACCGTGCCACCGTGGGTGGCATGATCAACACTGATGCCAGCGGCCAGGGCAGTTGCACCTACGGCAAGACCCGCGATCATGTGCTGGAACTGCACAGCGTGCTGCTCGGTGGTGAGCGCTTGCACAGCCATCCGCTGTCCGTCTCTGAGTTGGAGGCAGCCTGCGCACAGCCCGGCCGCATCGGCGAGGTGTACCGCACCGCGCGCCAGATACAGGAAACCCAGGCCGACCTGATCGAGTCGATATTCCCCAAACTCAATCGCTGCCTGACCGGTTACGATCTGGCGCACTTGCGCGACGAGCGCGGGCGTTTCAACCTCAATAGCGTGCTGTGCGGCGCGGAAGGTTCGTTGGGCTACATCGTCGAGGCCAAGCTGAGCGTGCTGCCGATTCCCAGGTATTCGGTATTGGTGAATGTGCGCTACAGCAGCTTCATGGATGCGCTGCGCGACGCCAACGCGTTACTGGCGCACAAGCCGCTGTCCATCGAGACGGTGGACTCCAAAGTATTGATGCTGGCGATGAAAGACATCGTCTGGCACAGCGTCGCCGAGTATTTTCCGACGGACGCCGAGTGCCCGACGCTGGGCATCAATCTGGTCGAGTTCAGCGGGGAAGACCTGACGGACGTGAACGCTCGAGTGGCGTCGTTCGTCGAGCATCTGCAGGCCGACACGACCATCGAGCGGCTGGGCCACACGCTGGCCGAGGGTGCCGAGGCGGTGACCCGTGTCTACGCCATGCGTAAACGTTCCGTCGGGCTGTTGGGCAACGTCGAAGGTGAGGTTCGGCCGCAGCCTTTCGTTGAAGACACCGCCGTGCCGCCGGAGAAGCTGGCCGACTACATCACTGAGTTTCGTGCGTTGCTCGACAGCTATGGTCTGACTTACGGCATGTTCGGTCACGTCGATGCCGGCGTGTTGCATGTGCGCCCGGCGCTGGACATGAAAGATCCGGCCCAGGCCGCGCTGGTCAAACCGATTTCCGATGCCGTGGCCGAGCTGACGCGACGTTATGGCGGACTGCTGTGGGGTGAGCACGGCAAGGGCTTGCGCTCGGAATATGTCCCCGAGTTTTTTGGCGAACTGTACCCGGCGCTGCAATCGCTCAAGGGCGCGTTCGACCCGCACAATCAGCTCAACCCCGGCAAAATCTGCACACCACCGGATGCTGCCCAAGGCTTGCTCAAGGTCAACGAAGTCACGCTGCGCGGTGATCTGGATCGGCAAATCGACGAGCGCGTGTGGCAAAGTTTCGGCACCGCCATGCACTGCAACGGTAACGGCGCCTGCTACAACTACGATCCCAACGATGCGATGTGCCCGTCGTGGAAAGCCACCCGTGAACGCCAGCATTCACCGAAAGGCAGGGCGTCATTGATTCGCGAATGGTTGCGCCTGCAGGGTGCGGCCAATATTGATGTACTGGAAGCGGCCCGGGGCAAGTTGTCGTGGTTGAGCGGGTTGCCAGCGCGGTTGCGTAACAACCTGGCGCGTTCGCGGGGGGAGGCGGATTTCTCCCACGAGGTGTACGACGCGATGGCGGGCTGTCTGGCCTGTAAATCCTGTGCAGGGCAATGCCCGGTCAAGGTCAACGTCCCGGAATTCAGATCGCGTTTTCTGGAGCTGTATCACGGTCGCTATCAACGTCCGCTTCGTGACTACCTGATCGGTTCGCTGGAGTTCACCATTCCCTATATGGCCTACGCGCCGGGCCTGTACAACGCAGTGATGGGCGCGAAATGGATGAGCCGCCTGCTTGAGCGACGCGTCGGCATGCTCGACAGTCCGTTGATCAGCCGTTACGACTTGCAGGCGACGTTGACCCGCTGCAACGTCGTTGTCGCTAGCGTGCCGGCCCTGCGCGAACTGACCGCTGCGCAACGTCAGCGTAGCGTGGTGTTGGTTCAAGATGCCTTCACCCGTTACTTCGAAACCCCATTGCTGGCGAGCTTTATCGAGTTGGCGCACCAGTTGGGTTATCGGATTTTCTTGGCGCCCTACAGCGCCAACGGCAAGCCTTTGCACGTACAGGGCTTCCTCGGCGCATTCGCCAGGGCAGCGATCCGCAACGCCAGTCAGCTCAAGGCGCTGGCTGACTGTGAAGTACCGCTGGTGGGGTTGGACCCGGCGATGACGCTGGTCTATCGCCAGGAATATCAGAAAGTGCCGGGGCTCAATGCGTGTCCGAAGGTTCTGCTGCCCCAGGAGTGGCTCTTTGATGTGCTGCCTGAAAAGTCTCATCCCGCCCCACAGACATTCCGTTTGCTGGCGCACTGCACCGAGAAGACCAACGTCCCGGCCAGTACTTCGCAATGGGAAGCGGTGTTTGCCCGGCTCGGGCTCAAGCTGGTGACCGAGGCGACGGGCTGTTGCGGGATGTCCGGGACCTACGGCCATGAAGCGCGAAATCAGGACACTTCGCGGACCATTTTCGAACAGTCATGGGCGGGCAAGCTGGACAAGGCGGGCGAAGCGCTGGCGACGGGGTACTCGTGCCGAAGCCAGGTCAAGCGCCTGGCCAGCAAGCAACTGCGCCATCCGCTGGAAGTGGTGTTGGAGCATGCGCGCCTTAAATGAAAGGACTTGAGTCGTCCTTTGGGCCGTCAAGTGGCTGTCGAAACGCTGGCCTGCTCTTCTTTCTCGGGAGCAGCAGGCCATGCATTGATGACCGACTGCAGGAACTGCTCGGACAACTCAGGGTTGTCCAGCGCCCTGGCAATCAGCATCGCTCCCGCGATCGACGACGAGGGTGGGACAGTGGAGGCAAAAAAAGGTGTAGCAACGAACGGATGCTGACTTGGTCTGGTTCCTTGATAAGGAAAAGAATTTTGAGGCGGGGGGTTGACCACGTATTTTAATCCTGTACTATTCGCCTCCCGCTAGCGAGCAGATCAATGTTTGCCTGGCTTAAGTAGTTGATTTCATTAGTGAAATTAGAAACTTTTAAGGTTGCTACATGAGGTCGCTTGCTGTAGGATGCGCA